>CALBIN010000429.1 GCA_937893275.1 uncultured Opitutia bacterium
ACCGCTCACGGTCATTTGATGGGTCTTGCCATCGGCTTTCATAGCCGGTAATTCGACCTTCCAATCGCCCTTGGCGTCAGCCGTTGTGCTGACCTCTGCTCGATCAATCTTGACCACGACCTTCTCGCCAGGATCAGCCTTGCCCCAGATAGGCAGTGGCTGTTTTTGCTGGAGCACCATGTTGCTGTCTATCACCTTGGGCAACGTGACATCGGCCAGGGCCGGGAACATACCGGACAACGCGACAAACATAGAGACAACGACAGTTGACAATACATTCTTCTTCATAACCAACCTTTCATTATTGATGACCAATCGCCCGTCGACTAGTCTGCTTTAGAATCGTTCTTGATCATCTCCGCCATCGCGGCGCCCATCGCCTGGCCAACATCCATATAGGTCTCAGGGTTGCCGCCGTAGTGACCATTGGAACTGCCACCGTGGTTGAACGGCTTGGAATAGACCGACGCGACGTTGCCCTTGAACTCGGGGTATTTCCCGGTCTTACCGTCCACGGCGAGCTGCGCCCTGAGAATGTGCCCTTCGTTGCCGCCGGCTTCCTTGTCGGTCTGGCCGAGCGTGGCGCAGACGAATTTGGCCTTGGGCGCATTGAATTCTTTACGCAAGGCCTTGATGAGGGCGACGAGATTCAGCTCGTAGCGGGTGGCATGTCCGGTGTTGTAGCGATCCTTGTCACCCTGCCAGTAGAAGAAGCCGGCGACTTCGTAGTTGGTTGCCCCGGGATAGTAGGTGCCCAGATCGTTCAATACCTCTTTGGCGCGAGCCACGTCACCGAGATACTGGATGCCGGCTGACCAGCCGATCCTCTTGGGCGTGGTGCCCTTTACCCAGCGATCGGGGGAGTCGCCGTGTCCGGCGTAAGTCCAGGTCTTGCCCTTGTCCTCAAACTCGTATTGCTTGCTGCCGGGCGGAAGCAGATCCCAGCCGAGACTGCGGTTGCCGGTGCAGCTCTTAAGGATCATCACCGGCGCATCGGTGACATTGCCGACGTGGTGACCGATGCCGAATTCAACACCCACGTTTGTTTTTCCGACCTGCATCCAATCGTTTAGCATCAGCCTTCTTTTGCCAGGGCCGCCGCTGCCCCCGACCCACACGTTGCGAACGTCCTGGCGCGCGAGCCAGTTGCCGGAGCCGTCGACGAGGTATTGATACTTCTTCTTCTCCTTCACAACCGCAGTCAATTTTTTGAGATTGCCGAAGTTCAGCATGTTGGACTGGCCCATCAGGACGTAAACCTGAACCGGCTTGGCCATGTCCGCCGGCTTGCCGTCGGGCTTTGGAAGGTCTGACCCCATGGCGCGCGCGGTGCCCAGCGCGATGGCGATGAGTGAAAGGTACAACTTGTGGATAGACAATGGCTTCATGTTTCCTCTTTTGATAATGCGATCTGTCATATTCCTCTTTACCGTTCTTGCCGTCGACCGAAATAATTCTTTTCTCGTTAGCTCTTTTTCCTAATGACAAGAACATGCCCGGGATGGTTAGGAGTGATCAAGTAAATGGAAACCCTGACACGCCTTTTTTCACCACCTTCATCGTGTTCGTATCCTTGCTCGGCGCATCGGGCGCCACGGTCGCGAACTCCGGAAGAAACACAAGAAACCGTTTTTCATAGCCTGTGGAATGTTCCATCCGCACATGCCTTGGTACGTTCCCCGGAAATACCCGGACATGTACCCCTTGGACTCGATTGTCGAGGGCAAAGCGCACAGGGAAATCCTTGCGTAACTCCCCACAATGGCGTGAAGCCTGCCAAGGTGTCGCCAAGCTAGAGGGGAGGGGGGTGAGGATGTTTCGGGCAGAAGCCTAACCCATGTTCAATCCACGCATGGTGGTAGAGCCTGTTCCAAACCGGCCTACATCCAATCCAAGTTGCTGAAGCATTGACACGTAGAGGTTAGGTAATGGGTAGTTGTCCTTTTTATCGAACGCCAAGTGCTGACCGTGATCAAATCCACCGCCAGCGAGTACCATGGGCATGTTCTTGGTGTCATGGTTGCTCGCATTGCCCAAATTGGAACCAAACAACACCATGGTGGAATCCAGCAGAGACCCGCCCGGTTCCGTGCTTTCGTCGAGTTTCTTCAAAAAAGCCGCGAACTCACTAACCACTGCCGATTCAACAATGGTCAGCTGCTCTATTTTGGCGGGATCCTTCGCGTGGTGCGAAAGGTTGTGATAGTCGATGTCGACCCCCGGAATGACAGGCACCGAGTTCATGCCTGGAAAATTACAGGTGATGAATCGCGTCGAGTCGGACTCGATAGCAAGGTGCATGACGTCGTATAGCAAGCGCATGCGCTCAATTATTTCTTTAGAGTCGGTCTGATCCACCGGAGCCTTGGCCTCGACTTTGGGCTTCGGCTTGAGTTCCCAGGCTTCGGCCTTATGTAGTCGGCGTTCTGCCTCACGGACAGCCTCGAAGTACTGGTCCAACTTTTCCTTGTCGCGGCCGCTCAGTCGACGCTGCATCCTGTTGGTCTTTTCCATGACAACATCCAGCACGCTCTGGCCATCTTTCAGCCGCTGTACACGATGGGTCACCTCCTTTGCGGAGCCTTCGATAAATAGTTTTTTATAGACATGTGACGGACGTGTTAGTGTGGGAATCTCAACTCCCGAACGAGACCAGGAAAGCCCGGGTCCACTAGTACTGAGCGAGAGTGAGGCAAAACGAGTCTCTGTCCCAAGTTTCGCAGC
This sequence comes from uncultured Opitutia bacterium, assembly GCA_937893275.1. GTDB lineage: Bacteria > Verrucomicrobiota > Verrucomicrobiia > Opitutales > Seribacteraceae. Next base: position 2,725 of record CALBIN010000429.1, read on the forward strand.
AGCAAGCTGATCGAGAGAAATTGAGTTGCGAAAACCGGCACTATTGGGATGGGGTGCGCAGGTCAGATAGGACTTATAGGAATGGTGTCCACCACCCACCTCCGGGTGGGAAACTCCTGACATTACAGTAAACTGGTCGCGGTAATCGCCAAGAATTTTGAGATAGGTCGGTAATTCGAAACCACGCCCAGCCGTTTCCGGAATCATATTGGGCGCATGCAACCCCAAACCGATATTAATCGCCACCATCCGCTTGCGTCGACCGCCTGCCGCAGTAGGTGCAGCAGCGGCCTTATCTGGATACAACGATTCGAGTGCCGGAAGCGCCAGGGCTACTCCGGCCCCGCGGAGAAAAGATCTACGTGTCGTCACTTCATTCATGGTTTTCTCATCAGTTCACTCTGCGCCACGGCATGGATCAATGAACGGAATCCGTAACCCTGTTTACGCGAATTATTTACAATCACTTCAACCCTTGTCCGATCCGAGAAGCCAATCTTGCGACCGGTAGCGTAGGTCAACAACTTCACCGTGAGGTTGCGCGCAATTTGGTCCGGATCGTGAGCGAGAAGTTTCTTGAAATCACGGATATCCGTGAACTGCTCACCATCGGACGTTCTGCCTGTCGCATCTACCGGCAAGCCAATACGAAAACGAACCCATTCCCAGGTAAACGGAGCCCGTGATATCCCTGGTCGCTCGCCGCTTTCTGCCATGGTTCGGTAACGTTCGCGGAATCCTCCAATGGGATCGAAGGACTCCAGCGCAAAGCCAGGCGGGTCTATCTTGCGATGACAGACTGAGCAGGATTTCGCCTCTCGATGTTTGGCGAGCTCCTCGCGCAATGTTGTCGAGCCGCGAGTATCAGGCTCCACCGAGCCAACGTTGTCTGGTGGCGGAGAAGTTGGTG
>CALBIN010000430.1 GCA_937893275.1 uncultured Opitutia bacterium
GGAGAAAGTTGCCACGTTCTGCCCTACCTGACGTTGGGAAACCATGGAACTCTCACTCTTGAAGATGAACTCCACAGGATCTTCCAAGGTAATAATCCTTGTTTTTCGGAATCGATTAACGTGATTAATCAATGCCGCGATGGTGGTGGACTTACCGCTGCCCGTTACGCCTGTTACCAAAACCAACCCTCGCTTTAAGGAGGTAATGTCGCGCCAGATCTGCTCGGATGGTAACCCGAGCGTCTCGATATCGGGTATAACGGACGACAGCACCCGCATGACGAATGCAAGACCATCTCGATCGCGAAATACGTTCAGACGAAAGTTCACGCTACCGTCCACCCATTCGAAACCCGTGTCAATGTCACCTGGTTCATCCGATGCAATGGTTTCCCGATACTTCTCGTTTAGGATTATTCCGAGCATGTATCGAATAACTTCGTCGGTAACTCCTTCTCCTTCGGGAACAGGCGTCAAGTCGTCGTCGATTCGAAAGCTAACCGGGCGACCGACCTTGACGTGCATGTCCGAGATTCGGGAAAGGTTACCGCGTTGGTAATTCGGGTCCACGAAGTAAGCGAGCAAGTTGCTCATGCTCATGGTTGACTGGCCCGCTTGGTATATGGGTTGGTTGAGATCGAACTCTTGAGTCATCGCTAGGTGAAATCTTAGTTTTTCGGATTAAAGAATTGAAAGCATCTTCGACATGCCGATTCGCGCAAGTCTTTTCCCCTATTTTCGCATGGGAGTTGAAATTATAGGTTTGCCATCGATGGTCGGGGTTTTACGAATAAATCACTCTTTTAAATACTCTTTTCCAAAACAAGCCATATTCCCAGTTCATGATTGTTCGCTTCAGGGGAACCAGAGGGTCTATCCCCGCCGCATTAACGGCTTTAGATGTTCGTGAGAAAGTAACTGCGGCATTATTAGCTTCTCGAGGCAAAGAGCTTCGTTCCGAGGGGCAAATTCGGAAATTCGTAGAAAAGGAACTCCCTTTTCATATTTCAGGAACTTTTGGAGGTCATACGCCGTGTGTGGAAATCGAAACGGATTCGGAAGAATATCTTGTATTTGATGGTGGTTCGGGGATTCGCTCTCTCGGGCAGGAAATCATGAGCAAAGGTCCCGGAAGTAAAACAATACATATTTTCATTTCACACCTGCATTACGACCATATCCAAGGCATTCCTTTTTTCACACCAGCCTATATTCCCGGAAATAAAATAATTTTCCATGGCGGTCACGACAACCTCAAGGAGTCGCTTTCCCGCCATATGGAGGCTCCTTATTTTCCCATCAACATCGACACCATGGGTGCTGAGCTAGCCTACGAAAAGCATACGCCGGGCGATCTGGTAAAAGTGGCGGATTGTCAAATCTCATTGTACGAGCAGGATCACCCCGGATTATCGTTCGGTTATCGCGTTGAACATGGCACCGAATCCATTGTTTATTCCACGGACGGCGAACACCGAATGCCGGCCCATGGGAAAACTTACCCTTACATCGACTTTATTCGGAATGCTGATCTTCTGATATTCGATGCTCCCTACACGCTCTCCCAATCAATTGGTTCCAGAGAAGACTGGGGTCACTCCAGCAACATTATGGGAGTTGAATTAGCTGCCCGAGGCAATGTGAAAAAATTAGCGCTTTTCCATCATGACCCCGCGGCAACGGATTTGCAAATGTCTGACTTCCTGAAGCATACGGAAAAATTCCTTTCCCTTTCCCAACAAAAAATCAAGCAAACTCGAGCAGGCATTCCTGGAGCCCCTCCAACGCGTACGCATCCCGAAGAAGTTCTTATCGCTTACGATGGATTGGAGTTGAAGCTCTAATTGCAAAAGCTGATGCCTGCCCGTAAGCATAACGAAGAATTACCCGAACGCTTATCCAAGGCAGAAATCAATGAATTGCCCCTTGTGCGTTTTCAAGGTGCCGTACGTATCGCTGATGACTCAAAAAGCGTCGCACGATTAGTACAGCGCTTAAGTAAACAGCGGGTGCTGGGTTTCGACGTCGAGTCCAAGCCCACTTTCCGGCGAGGGCCCAACAACCCCCCCGCCCTCCTCCAATTTGCAACCGCCGACCAGGCTTTTCTTTTTCGACTTCGTCCATTGAAGAACCTTGGTGTCATCAAAGAAATCTTGTCGGATCCCAATATCATCAAAGCCGGGGTCGCCATTCGGGACGACATCAAGAAACTTCGGGAGATCGAGGATTTTGAACCCGGAGGGTTTGAGGAACTTGCGGATCTTGCGGGTGAACTGAAAATCGCACAAACCGGGTTGCGCAGCTTGACGGCGCTTTTCTTTGGTCATCGTCTGTCCAAATCGGCGCAGCTCTCGAATTGGGAAAAAAATCCTTTAGCGCCGGGTCAAGTGAATTACGCGGCGACCGATGCATGGATAAGTCGAGAATTATTTCTTATAATGAAAGCTCGACTGAAAAGCCAATCTTGAGGCAGTCTCTTCAGTGCCATTCGTTTGTCGGAAACATAACGATTTTTTTGTACAAGGTGCCTTCGGGTTGATCAATTAGGTATTCGATTAGATCGACGATTTCCTCCGGTTTCATAATCCGAGCCTTATCGCCGGGGTAAGGGTTTTTTTCGGGATCCCATAGAGGAGTATCGATTCCTCCCGGGCAAATAGTCGTGACCAATATCCCCTTTGCCAGAAGTTCCTGTGCCAAGGTGTCGGCGAATCCGTTCATGCCGAATTTCGATGCGCAATAGGCGGCTTGCCCTGGAATCCCTCGAGTCCCGGCGACAGAAGAGACGTTGATGATGCGTCCGCTACCCCGAGCTATCATGCCGGGAACAATACAACGAGTGACGTAGAGCGTGCCCTTGAGGTTTACGTCTACGATCCTATCTATCATTTCAAGCTCTTGCTCTGCAAACGATACGTTCTCCACGACCCCTGCATTGTTTATCAGCACGTCGGGCGCCCCATACTCCCGTTGAATGCTGGCAGTCGCTTCCTCGACCTGTTCTTTGCTCGAGACATCCACCTCGAAAGGTATCACCTTGTCGGCACCGCATTTTTCCACTAGTGAATTTAATTGATTGCGAGTTCTGGCCAGTGCATAAATGACATGCCCCTTTTGAGCGAATTTCAAAGTTAAAGCCTCGCCGACTCCCCGAGTGGCTCCGGTCACCAAAATACTTTTCATTTTAACTGACATGATTTCATCGAAGATTAAGCATTGTCAAAGGGCAAGCCTTCGTCATCGATCAAGTACATGCCGTTTATTTCTAATCGTGAATGGAGTTGAGACCAATATATGAATTCACTTGAGACATCGGAAGAACATAGCTAACGAAGAAGAAACTAACCTTTACCATGATTGATTCACGAATTGAAGAAGCCCTAGGCAAGCAGATCAACCAAGAGTTCGCGGCTGCCTATAATTACCTTGGCATGTCCGGATACTTCGATGCCAATACACTCGATGGTTTTGCCCACTGGATGCAGACCCAGCACAACGAAGAGATGGCTCACGGCATGCGACTTTTTCGTTACTTGTTGGATCGAGGAGGCAAGATCGATTTGGCCACTATCCCGAAACCTCGTTCTGATTTCAACGGAACGGTAGATGCGTTCGAGGCTGCCCTAGAGCAGGAACGAGAAAACACAATTGCCATCAACCGCTTGTACGAGCTCGCGACCGAGTGCAACGACTACGCGACCAAGAGCCATCTTCAATGGTTTCTGGACGAGCAAGTGGAGGAAGAAAAAACAATTGAGGATATTATCGCTATGCTCCGTATGGCGAAGGGAGACATAAGCGCCATTTTGTTTTTGAACGAAAAGCTCGGGGCTCGAGAAGCTATCGACGAAGCAGCTCCGGGGGCTTGACTTAAGCGAATCCCTTCCCGCTTGGGTAGCAGGGGCAAACGGTTTATTTCAACAAGTTCGCGATGGCAATGGTTCCGCCAATTAGAGCAATGGCCAAAAAGATAACAACCCACTTCATCCAAGGCTTGTTTTTCTTTACCCTCGTCCCACCCCCCATTCGGCGGGCTTGCATCTGAAGGTTGAGCATCCGGTCGGCGAGCTCTTGTTCCCGTTCCCGCAGTTCCGTAATGGAATCATCGTGAATCCCGGAAGCCAGCACGACTTGCCCTAGCTTCCTGTGTGCTAGCCGGATAGCCGGTTGATCGTCTAATTGCCGAGCTTTCGCTACCTCGGTTTTGGCGTCTTCGATATCCTCGTCTTCGATACCTGCATCGAATGCTCGTTCACCTATGAGCGCGGGCAAAGACTCCCTGTCTGCCCGAAGGCTCGTCATCTCTTGATCCATTTCGTCAAAGGATGGGGGCTTGAAATCTTCTTCCGCATAATCCGAAAAAGCTTTTCCGACTTCTTCGGGAACGGCTTCGGCAGCCTCCTCCTCCGGTCCTTCCAGGGTGTCTTCGAGCAATTCGTTTTCACCTTCAGCCGTTGCGTGATCTTCCGGCTCAGGCGCAATCGTTTCTGGTTCTATGGTTACAGGTTGCGGCGGGGGAACTGGGTCAGGTGCGGGAGTCGGAGCTACGCTTACGACTATCCCGACTTCGGCCCAAGTCTCATGAGTCAGCGGGTACCAGTTGTCCATACCTTCTCGCCATGCCAGAGTGGCGGGTGGGACTTCTCCGGACACGAGTTTGGAACTTACTCTCGGCAAGGTGAGAGGCCCCGTTTGTTCGCCGTTCAAATGTAGATAGATTTGCATGCAGCTTGCAGTCTTCTTCCAAAATATTTCAAAATGTCATCCCAATCAATTCCTACAGCGTGGCGGGGGCAATACTAAACCCATTGCCTTTAATCCGTTGATTACGGCACAACGATAATTTAGTTTGCCTCGGAAACGTTCGCAACATTGGCTTTCTTTCATGCGAAGCATCACCGTAATTGTTCTATCTGGACTTTTTTTTTGTAAGACTTCCTTCTGTGCGGTTGCCTCTCGTATCTGGACTAGTTCGGACGGCAGGCAAATCGAGGCTAAAATGCTGGATGCGTTTGGGGGCGACGTGCTCATCCTTCGTGGAGACGGTCAAAGTTATCGCTTGCCGATGGTTCGGCTCAGCCAAGCCGACCGGCAATACGTAGTAAAAGCTCTACAGCCCATTCACCCTAAATTGTCGCCCTTGCAGGCAGTGGTGCTTATTCGCGGAGACAGTGGTGCTCAAGGTACGGGTTTCCTACTTCAGCATCTTGGGGGTATTTACCTTGTTACTAACGCTCACGTGGTTCGTGGTTCCGCTCGGATCGAGGCCGTGCAAATCGACGGCAGACCCATTGTGGTCGGCGATCAGATGGAAATGGCGATCGATGGGCGCGACCTTGTTCGTTTTCCTGTGTCGGAAGTAGCGGGAGGGCTCGTCAGGTCTCCCGAGTTGAAGCTCGGCGAACCATGCTACGCTCTTGGCAACAGTGGTGGATTGAATGTACTCACTCCGCTCCCAGGGCGCATGGTGGGAACCGGTCCCAAGGAAATCGAAGTGACCTGCCCATTTATCCCCGGGAACAGCGGTGGCCCAATCCTCACTGCGAGTGGTCAGGTAATGGGTGTGGCCACATATATTTCTCGTTCACACAAGGAATGGTGGGCTCAAGGCACTCGCTTTGCAAACGTCAGACGAGTTGCGGTCCGTCTCGACGGGGTGGAATGGCGACCCGTGTCGCTAAGTTCATTCAAGAAAGCCGACGCCATACTAGACAAGGTAAAGAAAGACATTGCGGGGATCGAACATTGGAAAAATATCATAAAAGCCAATCCGAGGCATCCTGAGGCCAAAGACTTGGCGACCAAGCTTATCCGCATGGCTGCAGGTTTAGGTTCGGGAATCAGCGGAATTTCAGCCGTTTCACGTATTCCTTTTCTCCAAGAAGACGCCGCCCAAGTGGGAAAGTACAACAAGGAATTGCAAGAGGAAC
>CALBIN010000431.1 GCA_937893275.1 uncultured Opitutia bacterium
TAATGTCCCCGTAGGAGCGGTTTACCTTATTAAACAAGGCGAGAAGGTAAAGGCCTTTAACCTCAAGTGTCCGCACCTAGGTTGTGCCATAGACCATCGATCTGATCGAAGAGATTTCTTTTGTCCCTGCCACAATAGTTCTTTCGCGCTGGACGGTTCGGTTTCCGATGATACCAGTCCTAGTCCGCGAGGGATGGATGGCCTTGAGACAAAAATTGAAGACGGTTTCGTATATGTTCGCTTTCAGCAATTTCGGCCGAATCTAGCGGAGCAAGTTCCCCTGACATGAAGGCGGTTATAGACTGGCTTGATGATCGTTCCGGTTTTCGGACCCTCATCAAGGAAGCCCTTTACGAAAAAGTGCCTGGTGGCGCTAGGTGGCGATATGTTTGGGGTAGTTGCCTAACCTTCGCGTTTTTCGCTCAAGTCGTAACAGGTACGCTTTTATGGATGTTTTACAGTCCCAGTGCGCAGACGGCTTGGGAAAGCGTTTACTTCATCCAATATCACGTATGGGGCGGATGGTTCCTTCGCGGAATTCACCACTACATGGCACAGGCCATGGTTGTCTTGCTGGTCTTACACCTCATGCAGGTAGTCATAGACGGAGCTTACAAGGCTCCTCGGGAACTGAACTTTTGGTTCGGCATTGCTCTCATGGGAGTTACTTTAGGTCTTTCACTCACAGGTTATCTGCTTCCTTGGGACCAGAAAGGTTACTGGGCGACTGCAGTGGCTACAAACCTCATAGCCGAGGTGCCTCTCGTTGGAGTTTACCTTCAAAAGCTTGTAATCGGTGGAACAGAATACGGGCATCACACGGTTACGCGCTTCTTTGCTCTTCACGCCGGGGTTCTGCCTGGAGCTCTAATTGCACTTGTTGTCGGCCACATTTACCTGTTCCGTCGTCATGGTATCCATGCCAAGGAACCTCGACCCAAACGGGACTCTTATTTCTGGCCGGATCAAGTGCTGAAAGATGCCGTTGCCTGTTTAGCTGTGGCGTTAGCGGTTATTGTGCTTACCCTATACTTTCATGGGGCTCCACTAGGCCCACCCGCCGATCCAGCTAACGAATTCCCCGCTCGTCCGGAATGGTATTTTCTATTTCTTTTCCAGTTGCTCAAGTATGTTCCTGCTTTCTGGGGAGCTATAATTATTCCCGCTTTTGTTGTGCTCTTGATGTTCGCCCAACCGTTTATCGGCAAGTCGGAAAAAGGTCACCGTTTCAACATCGGTTTTCTCTGGTGCTTGTTAATAGGGGCGGGAGCTCTTACTTTTCTCGCATTTTCGGAAGACCGTGCGAATAAGAAGCATTTCGCCGCCGTTGAGGAAGCCGATTGGCTGGCAAAACGGGTTGTGGAAATAGCCGACGAGCAAGGTATTCCACCTAGCGGTGCCGTCACCTTGTTGCGAGAGGACCATGAAAACCGCGCGCGCCGTTTGTTTTCTTCCAATTGCGCCAGTTGCCATCTTTACAATGGACATGACGGCAGAGGCTTCCCCGTCGATTCTAACCAATCCGCCCCCGACCTTGCCGGAATTGCTAGTCGCGAATGGCTCGAAGAATTGCTTGATTACGATCATTATGTTTCCACGAAATATTTTGGCGGCACCGCGTTCAAGGACGGCAAGATGGCAACCAAAGTACTCAAGAGGTTTGACAAGAAAGAAAAGGCGCTTGTCCCGAAGGTAGCGGCCCTCTTGTCGGATATCGCCAGTCTTCCCTACCAAAAACCACTGTCTGAAAAAGATAGAGAAGAAGGCTTCGACGTCTTCTTTGATGAATTGGGCTGTATCGATTGTCACGACATCGAAGACGAGGACGAAGGTTCGGCTCCCGATCTCACCGGTTACGGTTCGCGGGATTGGTTGACCGCTATTGTTGCCGATCCCTCTCACGAACGTTTCTATGGCAAAGATAACGATCGCATGCCCTCTTTTGCTCGCGATGAAAAACTGACTGGCGAGGAAATTGAAATTCTCGTTGATTGGCTTCGTTCGAAACCCTCCGAGGGTTCTGTGGTTAAATAATTCTCAATGACGCTTGATCTTGAACTTTCGGCCAATTTCGTTTTTTTAAATTGGCCTCGCACCTTTTAAGCAATCGTTAGGAAACTAAGTGGGAATTCACGTCTCTAAAGATGGCCAACAATATGGCCCTTACAGTCTCGAGGAAGTAAAGAGCTTCCTCGATGCAGGCCAATTTGGGGTAACCGACTTTGGTTTGTCCGAGGGCGGAACCGAATGGCAACAACTTGGAGAAATGCTTTCCGCCCCCGATTCCTCTTCTACCACTGAGGAAATCGCGTCTGAAGAGTCGGATGTTGATTACGAAAAGCTCAAACAATGGGAAGGCCAATTCGAGGACTTCGAGGATGACACGTTCGAAACTCCCGTAGCTTCTCCGCCCGTCCAAGCTCCCCCGCCGATAGCCCCTGCTGCACCACCTGTCCAGCAAGTTCAACCTCCACTTGCCGCCGTTCCTCCCGCAGAGCCCGTTTCCGCGCAGCCTCCACCTCAGGAACCCGTGCCTGTTGCTGCCCCTTCGAGCGATGTTGCTTCTGCTCCGCCACCTGCTCGACCTTCGGAAACGGAAGACGACAACGACGAGGAACCGGCTCCCAGTCGGCGTAAACGAAACCGGCAACAGGAAGCCGATGACTATGATGATTTTGATGACGAACCGCGACCTCGCAAGCGTCGAGGAGGTCGTCGGCAAGTAAGTGGTCGAAAGATGTCGGGCATGAATAAGGGGCAGACTGTTATCGTCGTAAAAGGAGCCGGGATAGGATCTAAGGTCTTTACGACGTTTATAGTCCTTTTCGTGATCTCTCTCATCCTCGGCATAATTGGATTCGGTGCCTATTTTGCCGCACCGCAAGCTGTGGGACCGATCCTCAAAAAAATGGGCATCCCCGTGGAGATCCCACCTGTCGCAAAGGAAACGCCTGCTCCTGCAGCTTCCGCTCAAGAGGAACCCGGAGCGGCAAACTTCGCTGGCATCACCCTTACCGACGACCATATCCAAAGCCTGCGTTCTACCGGCCTAGAATTTTTCAAGTCTTCGGACGGCAAAGGGCTTCACTGCGTGGCAGCCGTCGAACCTGATCTTGGTCTGAACGACGAAGACCTTCCCGCCATTGAGGTGCTCGCCCAAAAAATCGTTTGGCTCGATCTGAGCAAGGGCAACCTCACGGATTTGGCAGTTTCTCGTCTCTCCAAAATTCCAAACCTGCGGAACCTTTATCTCGAGGACAACAAAGGCATCACGTCTCGTGGGGTCTCCGGTCTTTCGAACCTAAGTAAGCTCAAGTGTCTCAACTTGGTGGGAACAAGCTTGGATGATTCCGTGGTGGACGCCTTGTCGGGCATGACCTCATTGAAGGAAGTGTACCTTTGGCGATCCGGGTTGTCGGCGGAAGCGCTTCAAAAACTGCGCGATGCCCGGCCCGACATGCTCGTTCAGGCAGGCTAGCGGTTAGGCTTTAAGCTTTTTTCGTTACCACGGGTTTACGCCTTTTCGGGTAACAGGCGCGGCAAATTTCACAAACGGTACCATCGCAACCACGAGCCGAGCAATGTTCGCGACCATAGTAAATAATCTGCAGGTGCAGACGATCCCAAGTTTCCTCGGCAAACAAAGACTTCAGGTCGGTTTCGGTTTGGACTACGCTTTTGCCGTTGGTTAAGCCCCAACGTTGAGCGAGGCGGTGGATATGGGTGTCCACGGGAAACGCGGGGTGACCGAAGGACTGAGTCATAACTACAGATGCCGTCTTGTGTCCCACTCCGGGCAATGCTTCCAGTTCCTCGAAACTGTCGGGTACGCACCCCTCATGCTTATCTACGAGGATTCGAGAGAGGTCTCTAATAGCGGTAGCCTTTCTGGGAGCCAAGCCACAGGGTCGCACGATGGCGTCGATGTCCGCCACCGATTGCTTTGCCATTTGCTCCGGTTTATCAGCCAAGGCAAATAAGGCGGGCGTCGTTTTGTTCACTCGGATATCCGTGCATTGGGCCGAAAGCAAGACTGCTACGAGCAAAGTGTACTCATCCTTGTGATCTAGAGGAATCGGCGGATCGGGATAAAGCTCGTCCAATCGTCCACTCACAAAATTAGCCCGTTCCTTTTTCGTCATACCCTCTGCAAAGATGCAAGAACCTCCCGAGGCAAGCTTTCTCGCGGGAGAGACAGAATGACCCACTTTTTGCCTCCTGCCGAAGTCTTGACCCTAACAATCACAAGCGTGCATTCCGTAAGCCATTGATGATCAATAAATATTAAGTTTTAGATGCTTTCCTCAATCGGTACGCAACTTGCAAAAGAAACTAAGTAATGAACATAGATCCCGAAAAATTCACGGAAATGGGAATCGGAGCCATTCGCGAGATGGCGGAGGTGGCTCAGCGCAATGGCCAACAGGAAGTCGACGTGTGGCACCTCTTGGCGGCTCTCGTCCGACAGGAACACGGCATCGTTCCCTCTTTGCTGGAGGAGATGGGGATTGGAGCCGCCGCTGTACAGTTGTCTTTGGAGCGCGAATTGGGTGGACTCCCGAAAATTGCGGGCAATGTGAACACGGCTCGTTCCTATGCCTCGCAAGCCCTTACCGAGGCAGTCGAAAAGTCTCACTCCGTTTCTGCTGCGATGGAAGACGACTACGTCAGCACCGAGCACCTTTTTCTTGGGCTTATCACGGCGGGCAAACTGGCATCTCTTATAAAGTTCTTCAAGAATTTCGGACTCTCCGAAAAAAAGGTGCGGAAGGCCCTTGAGGAAATGCGAGGTGGTCAACGCGTCACCAGCAAGACACCCGAGAACACTTTCCGGGCACTCAAGAAATACGGCATCGATCTAGTAGAGCAGGCAAAGTCCGGCAAGCTCGACCCCGTTATCGGTCGCGACGCCGAAATCCGCCGGGTTATTCGGATCCTCTCGCGCAAGACAAAGAACAACCCCGTCCTAATCGGGGAACCGGGGGTGGGTAAAACGGCCATCGTGGAAGGCCTTGCTCAGCGAATTGTACGGGGGGACGTGCCCGAAGGGCTCAAGGACAAGACCATTTTTACCCTCGACATGGGCTCCCTTCTCGCCGGAGCAAAGTTTCGCGGAGAATTCGAGGAGCGACTCAAGGCCGTCCTCACCGAGGTGAGCAAGGCGGAAGGGCGCATCGTCCTCTTTATCGATGAAATGCACACCATCGTCGGTGCGGGCAAAGCCGACGGCGCCATTGACGCGGGCAACATGCTCAAGCCCATGCTGGCTAGGGGCGAACTTCATTGCATCGGTGCCACCACGCTCAACGAGTATCGCCTTCACGTCGAGAAGGACGCCGCACTCGAACGGCGCTTTCAAACCATACTGGTGGACCAACCGAACGTAGAGGACACCATCTCCATCCTCCGCGGCCTAAGCGAGCGCTTTGAAATTCACCACGGGGTCAATATCCGGGACGAGGCCCTCGTCAATGCCGCCGTACTCTCCAATCGCTATATATCCGACCGCTTCCTTCCCGACAAGGCGATCGACCTAGTGGACGAAGCCTGTGCCATGATTCGGACCGAGCTCGACAGCATGCCTGCCGAGCTCGACGAGATCAGTCGTCGCGTGCTCCAACTCGAAATCGAGGAAACCGCCCTCAAGCAGGAAAAGGACAAGGCCAGCAGGGAGCGTCTCGAGGTCTTGCGCAAGGAACTGGGAAATGCTCGGAACAAGATGGAAACTTTTAAGCGACGCTGGGAAGGCGAGCGCAAGGACATCGACGACATTCGCGTCCTTCGCGAACAAATAGAATCCACTCGCGCAGAAATGGAGCGGGCCGAGCGGGCTTACGACCTAAACCTCGTGGCCGAGCTTAAACATGGCAAACTGCCCATCCTGGAGGCGGATCTTGAAAAACTCGAAAAAGCGGAGAAAAAGGACACCTTGCTCAAGGAGGAGGTGACTGCCGAGGAAATCGCCGATATCGTGGCCCGCTGGACCGGGGTGCCCGTGACCAAGCTGATCGAGGGAGAAAAGCAAAAGCTTTTGCGCCTGCAAAGCATTTTGCACGAACGGGTGATTGGGCAGGAAGAAGCCGTAGATGCGGTCGCCGATGCCATTCTCAGGGCCCGAGCCGGGATCAAGGATCCAAATCGTCCGATCGGCTCATTTCTTTTTCTCGGCCCCACAGGGGTAGGGAAGACCGAGCTGGCCAAGACACTCGCCGAAAGCCTGTTCGACAGCGAAGACAATATTATCCGCATCGACATGTCCGAGTATATGGAAAAGCATTCCGTTGCACGCTTGATCGGGGCTCCTCCCGGTTACGTCGGCTACGAGGAGGGCGGTCAGTTGACCGAGGCCGTTCGGCGCAAGCCCTATTCAGTCATCCTCTTCGATGAAATCGAGAAGGCCCATCCCGACGTCTTAAACGTATTGC
>CALBIN010000432.1 GCA_937893275.1 uncultured Opitutia bacterium
GATCGATCCCTTGGCGGACGATGGTTTCGAATACCTGCCGACCCTTGGCCTTTTCCACGACCACGCCTTCGCGAAGCTTACCGTTTACGGTCATGGCGAAGCGGGAAACGGTCTGGCCTTCCCCGAGAGGGAAATTGAGGCGTCCCTCGAGCACGCGATCGAGGTCGTTGTGGAAGTTCATTGAGATCGTCGTGACGGCGAGGTTGGCCACGACCTTCACGTCGATATCCAGTTCGTCCATGCGGAGGGGGACGTATTTGGAGGCCCCACCTCCCTCGACGGCTTGCAACATCACCTTGGTGCCCTTGGAAACGCCCTTCAGGCTGCGGTGACCGGGCACTGGCTTGGCCAGACTTAGCTTTGCTTTTTCTTCCGTGACCTGGATACGGGTTACCTCCCGCTTGTTGACGAGGACGGCGTAGACGACGCCATTCTCCAAGCCTCCTTCACCCGTTGTCCTGAACGAGATCGTGCCGTCGTCAAGGACGCGGGTGATTTCACACTCGATCAGGGTGAGGTCGGCGCCCTTGATCAAGATGGCCGGGAAGCCGGAGTCCTGAGCCCGAACAGAGCCTATTAAGCCGCAGAAGAATAGAGTGAAAAGCAATGGTAGTGCGCGCATGATCATTATTATAGAGAATTGGAATAAAGGGTGACTAATGAAATAAGACGCTAAAGTGGAAAGATTGTTAGAAGATATTTCCGGAAACAGCAGACGAAAGACTTCTGTTCTGAAGGTTTATTCTTGGCTGGAGTAAGATTTCTTCACTTCTTCTGCGATAATCGAGAGACCCTTTTCGACTACCTTGTCGTCCTGGGCGTAGGTAACGCGGATACATTCGTCCTTGTGCTTCCATGGAGCATCTAAACCGGGAAAGAAATAATGACCGGAGACCACAAGAACGCCTCGCTCTTTGAGTCGCTCGTAAAGCTCGCGGCTGGTGATTGGGAGGTCCTCGAACCAAAGCCAGAGAAAGAGAGCTCCCTCCGGCTTGTGGATGGAGAAGGGGACGCCCGACATCTCCTCCTGCAACTGGACAACGGCTCGCTTCACCTTGCTCTCGTAAAAGGGGCGAATGATCTCGCGACTTATTCGCGTAATCTCACCACTGGAAACAAGGTCGAGGGCTAGTCCCGGACCCACCCCACCAGGAGCGAGGCTAAACACCGAAGTCATGCGCGAAACGATTCGAATGATTTCCTCCTGGGCGATAACGATCCCCGTGCGCAAACTGGGCAAACCGAGCTTGGAAAGGCTCATGCAAACAATTGTGTTTTCATCCCAAACCGGACGAACGTCCTCGTAGATGATGTTGGGAAAGGGGGTGCCGTAGGCGTTGTCAATAATGAGGGGTACACCTTGGCTTTTGGCTAATTCACGCAACCTGTCGACTTCCTCGTCCGTCACGACGTTGCCGGTCGGATTGGTCGGACGGGAGAAACAGATAGCTCCCACCTCGTCGGTTATTTCAAGGCTTTCGAAGTCGACTTGATATTTGAACATATGGTCGTCCAGTCGAGAGATTTCCGGGCGGTTGGCCCAAAAGAAATCCTTTTCCAATCCTACCTCGGAATAACCGATGTACTCGGGAGCGAGCGGTAGGAGAATCTTTTTCCGCCGACTATCCCCGAAACGACCGGCAAAGAGGTTGAAGAGATAAAAGAAACTGTTCTGGCTTCCATTGGTCAGGGCGACGTTCTCGGGTCCGAGATTCCAACCGAACTCATTTCTGAAAAGCTCGACCAAGGCCTCAACAAAATTCTTCGACCCTTGCGGAGTGTCATAGTTCCCAATCAAACGCTCGAACTCTCCCGGTTGGGCGAGAATGTCCTCCATTCGTTTGCGGAACAAGGCCTGTACCTGCGGCACGTGACTAGGATTTCCGCCGCCGAGCATGAGGGGAGCGGGATCGGCGACCAAGGCGTTGCCCAAGTCATCCATCAATTCCCCGATGCCGATCCTGCCGGCAAAGCGTTTTCCAAAGTCAGAGTGTTCCATGGGCAAGTCCTATTCGAAAGGAGATCGTTCCGGCGATCCTGAGGTGCCTCCATAGCTGAAGGATGCTGCCCATTGCTTGAGCCCCGAAATTTCGCGTACGCTGTAACTGACGTTCCCAAAGGCACCCCTTGTGATTTCAAAGGTTGCAGGAACTTCTTCCCTTGCTTCCTTCTTCAAGTGATCTGCCAATTGATTCGAATATTCGCCTATGAAGTGTCCTGGGAAATCGACGAAAGAAAGCTCTACCAGGGAGTTTTCTCCGTTTTTGTCCTCAGGATCGATTTTCCATGTCATCCGGAATTCTTGGGTTTTTGTCTGTTCGAGCACCGAACAGGCAGTTCCGCTTATGATAAACAAAATACAAAGAGCTCGAATCATTGGAGCAGCGGCGCAAAGGCAGACGGTTCCATTAATCCTGATTCGGCGCCGTCTTTCTTTTCTTTTTCTCGGGAAAGGAAACTTTTCCGTTATACCCGATGACGACCATCTTCATTTCCATTTTCTTGAGCAATTTCATCTTTTCTTCCTTGTTCTTTGCAGTCTTGAGGGCTGTTGGGAATTTGGTGACCATGACACCCCAGTCATCACTGCTCCCACCACCCTTGATCACTAGCATGAGGAAATCCTCGTCGTCTC
>CALBIN010000433.1 GCA_937893275.1 uncultured Opitutia bacterium
ATATCGGCAATTGTCTCTAGGATTAGCGTTAGATTCTTGATAGGAACTCTCTCGCGTAAGAGATTTTGTAATGTTCGTTGAATAATCCCTATAGTAACGAGATCAGGAAGCAATTCACTGACTAGGGTTGGATTGCGTTCTTTGACCAGATCGATTAGCTGCTGGGTGCCCTCTCGTTCGAGGATAAGGTATGCATTCTTCTTCAGAATATCGGATAGATGCGTGACAAGAACAGATGAAGGATCGACCACTGTGCATCCCTCAATTTCAGCATTACGACGTTCATCCTCAGGAATCCACAAGGCTTCTATGCCGAACACGGGTTCCACAGTAGGAATTCCGTCCAGCTTGCCTGTCTCTCCTCCTCCCATATTCATCGCCAGAACTCTTTCTGGCAATACTGAAGATCGGGCAATTTCCTTGCCACGCAAGAGCAATCGATACTCGTTCGGTTCAAGCTCAATATTATCGCGAACTCCGATCGTTGGCAGCAACATGCCCATCTCCTTGGCAAAGTTGGTACGTGCCCCGGTAATCCGCTCCAAAAGGTCTCCTCCCTTTTTCTTGTCAGCCAACACAAGCAGTCCATACCCCATTTCAAGACCGAACACCTCTTGTTCAATTGCCGATTCCATGGGAGACTTGGCCGGGCCTGAATCGGCATGTGGAGCATCTTCTCCGCCAGGCAGACGGGGTTGACCAGCCTGATGTGAGGGAGCAATCTCCGAACCGGCAGAAAGCTCTTCTAGTTCCGGATCGACCCCAAGAGCTTTTTTCTTCAAAGAATAAGCCACTACAAAGCAAAGCGAAGCCAAAATAAAGAAGGGCCAGAAAGTGTCTGACAGAAAAAAGGCGAATGCCATAAGCATTACACCTGCAATGCCCACCGCTCGAGGGTGGATCGTAAGTTGCCGACCTACAAATTCTCCAAGGTTTGACTCCTCCGATGAACGAGTGACAAGTATACCGGCGGCGATCGACACAACAATAGCGGGGATCTGTGAAACCAAGCCGTCTCCGATGGAAAGAATCGTATAGGTTTGGAGAGCATCCGTAATAGGCATGTCTCGCTGAAAAAACCCAATCAAAATACCTCCAATAACATTGACGACAGTAATGAAAATCCCAGCTATGGCATCACCGCGTACAAACTTGCTGGCACCATCCATCGAACCATAAAAGTCGGCATCTTTCTGAATCTTTTCACGCTGTCTCAAAGCATCCGACTCGGTAATGATTCCAGCGTTCAGTTCGGCATCAATGGACATTTGCTTACCGGGCATCGCGTCCAATGTGAAGCGAGCAGTAACTTCAGCGATACGTCCCGTACCCTTGGTGATGACGACAAAATTTATTATTACCAAAATCAAAAAGATAACCGCACCCACCACATAATTCCCTCCAACCACGAAGGTTCCGAATGATTGAATTACGGAACCCGCATCAGCTTCAAGAAGTATCAAACGCGTCGAGGCCACGTTCAGACCTAACCGATAAAGAGTTACGGAGAGAAGAAGTGTCGGAAAAACAGAAAACTCTGGGGGGTCCTTAATGTAAATGACCGTGAGCAGAATGAGCAAGGATATGCCGATACTGAAAACAAGTAGAAGACTGAGCAGATCCTTGTGAACGGGGATGACCAGTAAAAAGATCGCACCGAACAAACCAAAAACAAATACTAGGTCCGAGTTGCCACCCAAACTAGCAAATTTATCGCGAAAGCGTTGAACCAAAGCAGACATCAGATAGTTAGGCAGATGGGCCGGAAACGAGTCGGCGTGCCTTCAGGCGATGAAAATAATAGGCGTGCATCTTGTACACATGAGCAAGAATACCAGCAACCAAGCTGTAAAATTCACGGGGAATGGCTTCACCGACCTTGCCGAGAGCATACAGGGCACGAGCCAGTGGTTTGTTTTCAACCACGGGGACCTCAAACTCCGCTGCAATTAATTTTATTCTTCTAGCCAAGAGGTTTTCTCCTTTTGCAACAACTACAGGAGCAAGATCCGCGCCTCTTTGATAACGAAGTGCCACAGCATAATGCGTCGGATTGGTCACTACTACATCCGCAGTGCCGACGTCTTCGAGGTTTTGACCACTAACCAACTCCATGGCTTTCTTTCGCTGAGCGGACTTCACCTCTGGCGCAACTTCCTTACTCTTCTGTTCCTCTTTCACTTCCTGCTTAGTCATTTTCATTTCCTCATTATTCTCTTTTTTCTTAATGAGAAAGTTGATGATAGCAATGATCGCTACCGTCAAGATAAGCAAGGCGAGCATGGTAACGAACAATTTTTGAATAAATTCAGGTATATACTGAATGGGTACCGGAGTATAAAAAATGGGATCGTTGATAAAGATAAGCATAGTAACCCACACGACCGACCCAATTGCTATAAATTTGAGAAAATCGATAGCCGCAGTCTTTAGTGCTTTAAGACCAAAGACCTTTTTCACCC
>CALBIN010000434.1 GCA_937893275.1 uncultured Opitutia bacterium
CGGCTGAATGAGCAGCGTTGTAACGGTCCTTGTCACCCTGCCACCAGAGGAAGCCGGCGACCTCGTACTCTGTCGCGTCCGGGTAATACTTGCCCAAGTCCTTCAGCACGTCCTTGGCCCGAGCCACGTCCCCCAAGTATTGGAGTCCTGCATGCCAAGTATGCTTGGGTGGAGCGGGAACTTCGCCCTTGGTCCAACTTGCGTGACGGACTTCGTCGTTGTGAGCGGGCGTAACGAGAGTGATTTTCTCACCGGTCTTCTTGTTGGTCGTCTCGACTTCGTGGCGAGGACTGCCGGGGGGCAGTAGATCCCATCCTAGGCTACGGTTTCCGATCGAGCTCTTGAGGATAAGCACGGGTTCATCCAAAGCATCACCGAGCTGGTGTCCGATTCCGGTCTCAATGCCGATCTTGCCGCCGGAGACGGTCAGCCAGTCGTTACGCATCTCGCGGGTTTTACCGGGACCTCCGCTGCCCATGACGTGCACGTTGCGGACGTCCTTGCGAGTCGTCCACGCCCCTGCCCCATCAACCATGAAGGAGTAAAGTTTCTCGTTCTTGACGGCGTGTTCAAGGGTGCCTTCTTTATCGCCTTTGACCTTCCCCATTTCCAGCGTGTTCGACTGGCCCATGATGATGAAGACCTTTACCTTGCCGGGGTTGGCTGCAAGAGGCAGGGCAAGGGCCATTATCAGGCCGAGCGTGAAAGTGCGTGTGATTGCGCTATGGAGTTTCATAATTTTTTGTTTCCTAGGTTGATTTGAAATTGTTTTCGGTGGGCCTAGCACGAGGACTTGGACTCAGTCCCCAATCTTGTCAAAGTCGCGGTTTGGCCGAGATCGGTGCTCATGCTCGACTTCCTCGATGATTTGTTCTGCCTCGGGAAAGTCCATTTGAAAGTCCATTTCCTCCAAGACTATATTGGTTCGATAGGCCGCTGCTCCGATCATCATGACGACAGGGCTCGCAACTCCTGTGATCAAGCTAGTTTTGTGAGAATGGGCGGAGTTCGAAATGGTGAGGGTGCCGTCCTTGGTATTGGTGGTGACCCTCCCTTCGCCCCGAGCGTTCTTGGGAAGGAGAAGGTTAAGGAGGCTGGTAGCCGCGAAACGATCGTCCTTATTGTGATCTCCATCCTTTTCCGCTATCCCCTTTACGAATACCTTCCGCAGGCTCGAGAAGAAGACTGGGGATGCATAGGAAAGGGCCGTGCCTTCCATGGGCAACCCCTTCATGGTCTTTTGGAATGCAGGGTCTTGTCCGAGCCCGGGCTTGGGAGCGAAGAGCTTGTCGGCGAATTCCTTGCCCGAAGCAAGCACGAGCTTTCCGCTCGGAAGATGATGGGCAAGCAAGGCGGCCTCCAAACCGAGCTCACTGATTTCCTTCTTTTCTCTTTCGGAAGCAGCGGAGGCGGAAATTAAATCCAACTGCATGCCGACCCAATTTGCGTTGCGCAAAATCTTAAAGGGCGGTTTGCGTTTTCCACCTTGAGCCAACATGGGTTCGAGAACTTTGGCCAACTCGTCCGCAATCCATCCTAGACCATCGACAAGGGCTGCCCCGCTCAACTGAGGAATTTTCATTCCTTTGGCATCGGGCAAGTTGACCATTTTGGTAGGGTCGACGTCGATGATCACGGTGAGCTTGGTGTCCAAGTCGGCCATGACTTTTTCCATGGTGAAGGTGATGGGCGGTGGCATGGGTTGCTTGAGCGCCATCCGGACCATGGCCTTGCCCTGTTCTCCCATCGCCAAGCCCGCTGCTTCCAATACCGATTCGTACAGAGTCTTCAAGTTGAGGTCCTGCTCGATCACGAGATCGGAACCGGCGGGGGCCAATGCGACGACTTCGAACGGTTTCGATTCCCCACCCATCAAGCGTAGAAGTCCTCTGCGACCCTTCGGAGTATGAACGTAGGTCTTGTTGCGGAACCCGTCGGCAGTTGCAACGGAACTAAAGCCTAGTGCCGAAATGGCGTCCAGTCCCGTGATCTTAAGCAAGGCGGGAACGTTTACAGGGGGGACGTCAGGCTGGACCTTTCTCATTTCATCCAGAAACGAATTGGCGTATTTACCGATGGCGGTCAGGTCGCCGTCCACGCTAAGATACCCGAAGACGACGCCACCCAAGTCGACTTGCCCTGTAACGGAAGCGAAGCGAGCCGCTTCCTCCGCGGGATCGGACGGGGCTTGGTCGGGAAGAGCGGGAGCTGCTCCGATCGTTCCGGACAGGGGCAAGATAACAGCTAAGAGTAATAAGGTGATTTTCATCATCGTGCTTAATATTTTAGTGGTTGATTTCAGCAATGATTCGGTATCAATCTCCGCGCTGAGGGATAGGTTGCTTCAAACCTGGTCTAGCGTCATTTTCGAGCTCCAGAAGTTGTTCGTGAATATGCCCCTCGTGATCATGAACTGCCTCCATCTCATTCACCATATCCATCGCCTGGACAACTGGCATGGT
>CALBIN010000435.1 GCA_937893275.1 uncultured Opitutia bacterium
GAGTGCATCGATAACTGGGTTTTATTTCTTCTCGGCGTTAGGCTTGGGTATCTTCGCTCCGATCGATTCCAAATGCGCAATCAAGCGGGAGTCCAGTTCCTTGACTTTGGACGGCATGGAAGAGGCCAAGTTCTTCTTTTCGCCGAGATCATCCTTCAAGTTATAGAGCTCCATCGGACCTTCGTAGAAATGAATCAGTTTCCAAGGACCTTCACGTATGATGCTGTAGGGACCCGGGTTGTGGCGATAATGAGGAAAATGCCAGTAGATCGCTTTGCGGTCCAGAGGCACCTTGCCGGCGGAAAACAGATGATCCACCAACGAGGTGCCGTCAATTTCGACTCCCTTGGGCAAGTCCAGGCGGGCCGCTTCCGCAATGGTGGGGAGGTAGTCAACGCTGGTGACGGGTTCGGAGCTGGTAGTCCCCGCCTTGACCGAGCCGGGCCACTTTATGATCAAAGGCACACGAATACCACCTTCGTAGGCGTATCCCTTGCCTGATCGGAGAGGCGCGTTGTTCGTGGGACCCAGAAGACCACCGTTGTCCGAGGTGAAGATAATCACCGTGCGGTCCGCGATGTCGTGCTTTTCGAGTGT
The DNA here is from genome assembly GCA_937893275.1 of uncultured Opitutia bacterium. Taxonomy (GTDB): domain Bacteria; phylum Verrucomicrobiota; class Verrucomicrobiia; order Opitutales; family Seribacteraceae. The sequence goes on from CALBIN010000435.1 coordinate 598, forward strand.
CTCCATGATATGTCCGACGCAATCATCGACCGATTCCACCATGGCCGCATACTTGGCACTCTTCTGATTGGTCTTGGGCTTCTTCTCGTACTTGGCGGTGACCTCGGTCTTGGCTTGGATGGGAGTGTGGACGGCATAGTTGTCCATGTTGAGGAAAAATGGCTCGTGCTTGTGCTTCTCGATGAAGGCAACTGCCTCCTCCGCCTCGCGGTCGGAGAGGTATTGGCCTTTCTTACGACCTGGCAAGTGAGGTATGCCGGCGCGGATCATGGGATGCCTGTGCTTGGGTTGGTTGAAGGGGTCAAAGTAATTGGGAGGTTGGCCGTAGTCGCAACCACCGAAATTGAAGTCGTAGCCTTGCTTCTGCGGATACCACTCGTCTGCGCCTAAGTGCCATTTACCGATATGGCAGGACACGTAGCCGGCAGGTTTTAGTAACTCAGCGATGGTCACTTCGCTGGACTCCATCCAGAGAGCGTTTTTCGGCACCATGAATTTGCGGTTGCGGCCACCCGTGTAACCGCTGGGGTTCTTTTTGTCCGCCGGGATTTTCCCTCCCTGAAAGCGTGATCGTATCCAGTCGGTAACACCGAGCCGCCCTGGATAGCGACCCGTCTGCACCGCGGCCCGGGTGGGGGAACAAACGGCACAGGCGGCATAAGCATCGGTGAAGCGCATGCCCTCAGATGCCAGACGGTCTAGGTTTGGCGTCTCGTAGTACTTGCTGCCTTGGCAGGCGAGATCCATCCAGCCGAGGTCGTCGACCAGAATGAGAACGAAGTTCAAGGGCTTTGCGGCTCCTGCACCAAGGGAAAGGAGAAGAAAAAGTGATGTGGAAAAGAAAATTTTCATGGTTTAAAGGATTTCTTGTTAGCGGCGTTCATCCGGGCGGTATGTGGGCAAATCCTCGGTCAATTTACGCAACTCGACTACGACATTTGGGTGCTTCTTTGCTAGGTTGGTGGTTTCCCCTAGATCCTTTTCCAAGTCGTAGAGCTCCTCTTCCACCGGACGGTCGTCTTCCCTTGCGTACCCGTAAAAGTGAGCCTTTGCTTTCAGGTATTTCCACTTTCCCTTACGGATGCCGGCCCGGTCAAAGTAAAAAGTTTCGCGCCCTGTTTCCGATTTTCCCAGCAACAAATCGGTCTGGTCGATTCCGTCGATTACACGGTCGGCAGGAACCTTGAAATCGCTTAGGTGGGCAAAGGTAGGCATGAAGTCGATGGTGGCGAAAACCGCATCCGACTGGCGACCCGCAGGGACTTTGCCCGGCCAACGGACGATGCAAGGCAAACGATACCCTCCCTCGTAACAGGAACCCTTGCCGTTACGCAGAGGGCCGGACGACCCCCAGAAGATCGACTCTTTGGGATGCCCTTTCTTATTCTTGGTGTACTTGTCTTGGTTCCAGGGTCCGTTATCCGAGGTGTAGATCACCAAGGTATTCTTGCTCAAGCCCAATTCCTCCAAGGCATCGAGGAGACGGCCCGTTTCGTAATCGAATTCCTCCACCACGTCGCCGTATAGACCGCCCTTTGACTTGCCACGGAAACGATCAGACGCATCGATGATGGTGTGCATCATGGTGTGGGCCAAATAGAGGACAAAAGGTTTCTTGGGGTCCCGCTTCTTCTTCAAGTACTCAATCGACTTTTCAGTATAAAGGGTGGTCAGTTCGCCCATGTCCCGGCTGGTTCCTGCCGCCTTGTTGTTCTCGTGGAATTTCACACCCCCGCCATCGTTCGCTCCGAGTGTGCCGAAGTAGTAATCAAAGCCCTGGGCATTGGGCATCCGGTCGATAATCGCCTTGCGGTTGGAGACGTCCCACTTGCCTATGGCTGCGGTCTGATATCCGTTCTTTCTCATCAATTCGCCAAAAGTAATCTCACTCGCGGGCATGCCCCAACCCTTGCTGCGGCAAGGGTAGCGACCGGACAACAACGCCGAACGGGAAGGTCCACACACCGTCTGTGAGTAAAAGGAGGTGAACTTGGTGCCCTCCTTGGCCAATTGGTCGAGGCGAGGTGTCTTGCTCTTCGTGTTCCCGTAGCAGGCTAAGTCGCCGTAACCTTGGTCATCGGTAAAGATAATCAATATATTTGGTCTATCGGCCATCGATGACTGAATGATGATCGCGAGGAGTGATAGCTTTAGGAAGGTG
>CALBIN010000436.1 GCA_937893275.1 uncultured Opitutia bacterium
TCTTCTTTTATCTTTTGTAGCTGCCCAGAATCAAAGGCGTATCGGAACTCGACACGATGTTTCGCTTGAGTTGCATCGTCAAATGGGTAGCAACCTCGGTTCTTTTTCATCGGGCGATAATTTTCCCGATCTTTCCCCGGTCGGTCTCGTTCAGTCCGGTAAAGGTTTTGTTGGAACAGGTACCTTAATTTCTCCAACCATAGTCGTGACAGCCGGACACGTGTTGCGTGGGAGTTACAAAGCAAAAACGCCGGTGGCATCCGAATGGACTTTTTCCCTGGGTTCGGACTCATTGAAGCCAACTGTGACTTACCCCGTTTCCGAAATTATTCTCCACCCAGGTTGGACTGCTCGATTGAGTTATGAAGGTGGTATTGGAGACGGTGACGTACTCGGTCTCGATCTTGCCTTGCTGAGATTGAAATTGCCAGTAACGGAGGTGACACCTGCTCGTTTTAATGCCGGAGATTCGGAACTCATCGGGTCTCGAGTAATTCTTGCCGGTTACGGAAGCATTGCCGATGGGAAAAGAGGTGTCACTTCGGTTGATAATTTCGATCGATTGGCTGGCGAAAACACATTGGATCGAGTCGTCGAAACCGTGAATGCCTCTAATGTCCCTCAAGCATATAGGGGAGGGTTGCTTGGCGTTGATTTCGATAGCCCAGAAGAAATTTTGAATTCTCTTGGCTCGACTGCTTCTCCCATCGATTATTTAGGTTCGGGTTCCAGTGCTTCCACGCCTTTGCCTTATGAAGCGACTACGGCAGGGGGGGATAGTGGCGGTCCGGCCTTTGTGAGAATGAACGATGTATGGAAAGTTGTCGGTACCGTTTCCTATGGAACCGAGAGTTCCGTCTACGGGGACGTCACGGTGTACACCAGACTAGCTTCGCAGTCGGTTTGGGTTTGTTCTTACCTCGAACGCTGGGCACCTGCTCGCCGGACTGGCTTTGGGGAGTGGTTGAATCTTGATTGGTTGGGGAATTTCTCCACTTATCAAGGGGATTGGGCCTTTCATGAAAAACTCGGCTGGTTTTATTCTCCAGGCAATGAAGCTGATGAGTTTTGGGCATGGCAAACTGGAATCGGCTGGTGGTGGACTAGCATCAAAGCCTATCCTTACTTTTATGCTCACGACCGTTCACATTGGCTCTATTTCTCCGCTGACTATTCTACTCCTTCCTCACGTTATTTCTACGATTACGTGAAGGCGCGGTGGGAACTTGTGCAGGGCTAATTCATCAAAAGGCTCTCGCGTTTTCTTCTTTTTCTGCAAAAAAATATTCTTTTTCGTATGGAACCAATTCTAAGTCTCTTTCGTCGCCACGAGCTTTTTTGGCAGTTTCTTTCACGTAACGTAAAAGCTCGTCATCGTGGCAGTGTTCTGGGTGCTATATGGCTTGTCGCGAATCCTCTCCTAATGCTAAGTCTCTATGTTTTCGCATTCGGCGTTGTTTTCGGAGGCCGTTTCACCGACTCTACCGACGAATCAACTCTCGACTACGCCCTCGGGGTTTTTCTCGGTCTTAATGTCCTGGGTCTGGTTTCGGGTGTCATTGGCGGTGCTCCCGGAGTGATCGTGGGCCAACCGAACTTCGTTAAAAAGGTCGTCTTTCCGCTAGAAATACTGCCCGCCGCGATGGCCGGAGCCCTTGGCTACGACCTTCTTATCGGTCTAGGGCTCTGCCTCATCGGCATTGCCTCTCTAGGGCCGGGCTTGACCCTTTCCGCTTGCTGGATTCCCGTTATCGTCGCTCCTGTTTTTTTCATTGGTTTAGGCTTGGCGTGGTTTTTTTCCGCCCTCGGTGTTTTTATCCGAGACATCGGTCAACTCGGGGGATTTCTCGGGTTAGGCTTATTATATGCCAGTGGCGTTTTCTACTCCGCGGACAAGGCCCGTGAAGCCGCTCCGGGTATCTGGGTTTTCTTGAAATGGAATCCTCTGATTCACGTCATCGACTCTCTCCGTCAAGTTTGTCTTTGGGGAGGCGAGCCCTCGTTTCTTGCGTTGGCCTATGTTTGGGTGTTCGGCATTATCATTTTGCTCATCGGCGCTTGGTTCTTCCATCGTCTACGTCCCGCTTTTGCCGACGTCTTGTGAGGAGGAGGGAGCTTTGAAGTTACCCAGACTTTGACCGCGACTTCTCCGTTTCGGCTAGTTTTTTCACATGGCGGAGTACTCGCGCGTGGATACGGTGGATGAGAAAATCCGACCACAATTGCCAATAGCTTGCCGGCCACATGTTGTGGCGATACCAAGTCGTTCCTACGAGTCGGGTTTGGCCATCGGGTAGCGGAATGAGGCGAAACTCACCTCGTTCGCTTTGCAGATGCCCGTCGAGATGGGGGGGGCGGATATCGTATGGAGAGAGTTCCTTCATTGGCGGCGGTTGCTCCGTTACGTCGAATGCCAAGGTGTTTGGCTCGTCCCAGACCGTAATCGGTTCGACAAAGGCTCCCGTGGTGAAAATACAGTGCCGTACGGCGCCAACGCCTTTTCCCTCGATCTCGGCGGATATCGGGCAAGCCACGCCCGCTTTGAAGAGCCAGTCCTCGGGCGGGGGAAGTTCGGAAAAAGAAACGACATGTAGCCAAACGGTTTCGGGCGGAGCGTTTACCACTACCTCTGAGCGAACGGCGAACAACGGCACCTCAGATTCGCCCTTTTTTTCAAATCCCATTAGAAAGAATATGGCGATGAATATGGCGAGGGATGGATTTCCGTGATTCGGTCGTCGTTGTACGAGATGACCGACCGCTCCCCCTAGGAGTGCAAGTGGAAAGGCAATAGGTGCGGCCATCGCCAGACAGATTAGGCCCTCAATCGCCAGAAGTAGGAGAAAGAGGAATGCAAATGCCGCGGCTAGGGCGGCTACACCTAAGCTGCCGCCAAGGCTCCGTTCCTTGTGATGTCCATAAGTGACGGCGGCGACCAATCCCATCGCAAAGGGCAACCCCACGAAGAATCCCCAGCCATAGTGTTGAAAAAATGAAAATTCTAGGGTTAACGTGATTATGCCTACCGCGCACATGGCCGAAAAACCACCCGACAACGCGGCGCAGTTGACATTGCCTTGCGGAATGATTTGATCGAGCCACGATTGCGAACTTTTTTCGGAAGTTTTTCCTGAATCGACGTCTCTTTCACGGAGTAACGTAAGC
>CALBIN010000437.1 GCA_937893275.1 uncultured Opitutia bacterium
ATTGGCAGAATCCTCTGTTACCGCTCGCAAACCTCTTTATCGTCAAAGAGCAAAAAGAGTTATTTTCCTCTTTATGAAAGGAGGGCCATCGCAAGTGGACACCTTCGAGCGCAAGCCATTGTTGAACCGCGACCACGGAAAGCCTCTTCCCTTTGCCAAGCCTAAGGTCACTTTTGCCAAAACGGGCAATTTGCTTGGGTCTCCCTGGGAGTTCAAGCCATATGGCGCGTGTGGTCACCAAGTCAGCGAGTTGTTTCCAAACGTCGCTCGTCACGTCGACGACATTTGCTTTCTTCACTCTTTGCATGGTACGAATCCGGCTCATGGAGGAGCCGTTCTCAAACTCCACACGGGGAGCGACAACTTTGTCCGCCCGTCCATGGGTTCTTGGGTTTCCTATGGATTGGGTACCGAGAACGACAACCTGCCTTCTTTTATCACCATCTGTCCGACTTTAGCCCATGGCGGCGTGCAAAATTGGAGTTCCGGTTTTCTTCCCGCCCATCACCAAGGAAGCTCAATCGGCAATGCTAGCATAGCTTCCGGTGACGCCCGTGTTCGCCATATCGCTAACACCAAGTGGTCTGCTAATCAACAGCGACGCCAAATAGATCTCATTCGAGAGCTTAATGGTCGCCAACGGATGAACTTCAGCAGTCATCCTGAGCTCGATGATCGAATAAATTCCTTCGAACTTGCTTTCCGTATGCAGAACGCGATGCCCGAGGCACAGGATGTTTCAAGCGAATCCAAGGCGACTCAAAACCTTTACGGACTGGATAATCCCGTTACCGAGGACTTCGGTCGTCAGTGCCTCATGGCTCGGAGGTTTGCCGAACGTGGCGTACGCTTTGTACAAGTTACGCACAGCGATAAGAAAGTCCAATGGGACCAACATGGGAACTTGCGAAATGGACATCTAGAAAAGGCCAGAGAGGTCGATTTGCCGATCGCCGGATTACTAACGGATTTAAAGTCGAGAGGACTACTCGAGGACACCCTCGTGATTTGGGGTGGCGAGTTTGGTCGCACTCCCACCGTGCAAGGTGGCAAGATGGATGGTCGAGATCACAACCCTCACGGTTTTACCGTTTGGTTGGCAGGGGGTGGAGTAAAGGGAGGTTTCCGTTACGGAGCTACCGACGAGTACGGATATTATGCGAAGGAAAACCCTGTTCACCTTCACGACTTTCATGCGACGCTGATGGCTCTTCTTGGTCTTGATCACGAACAGTTGACTTATCGGCATGCAGGTCGAGACTTTCGCTTGACCGACGTCTACGGTAAAGTCATCACCGATATTTTTGCATAACCATTTCGATTCTTTACGCTCCCCATTCATCGAAGAAACCTTTTTTGAAATTCCCATGAGATTTCCCTTTTTGATCCTTCCGCTGATATCCGGCATCGTTTACGCTGAGACAAAGGTCGATTTCGCGCGCGAGGTGTTGCCCGTTCTTTCCAACAAATGTTTTGTTTGTCATGGTCCAGACACAAAGAAGAAGGATCTCGTTCGCTTGGATTCCTTTGAGGGCGCCACCCGGGATTTGGGAGGTTATCGGGCAATTGACGTCTCCGCTCTCGAGGATAGTGAAATCCTTGCCCGTCTACGCGACGCCGATGATCCAATGCCCCCTGAAAAGGCGGAGAAGCAATTGACGGAGGAGGAACGGGACCTCCTCACCCGATGGGTCAAGGAAGGTGGTGAATATGCCAAGCACTGGGCGTTCGTAAAGCCTGAGAAATCAAAGGCTGAGGGGAATGCGGTCGATTATTTCGTCGAAGCAAAATTGAAGGATTCGGGCAAGGGCTTCTCACCTGAGGCAGAGCGTGCCGTGTTGGCCCGTCGGGCATCACTCACCCTTACCGGTTTGCCGCCGGAGCCTAAGCAACTCGAGGCATTTTTGGCAGACAAGCGCTCCGGTGCCTACGAGCGTTTCGTGGACGACTTGCTTGCGAGTCCGCGATTCGGTGAGCATCAAGCTCGGTATTGGCTCGATACCGTGCGTTATGGGGACACGCATGGACTGCATCTGGACAACAAACGTGGCATTTATCCCTACCGCGACTGGGTGGTGCGTGCCTTGAATGACAATTTGCCACTGGATCAATTCATTACTTGGCAATTGGCTGGTGATCTCTTGCCTGACCCAACTTTGGCCCAACTTGTGGCCACGGGATTCGTTAGGATGAATCCGAGTACGGCGGAGGGAGGTGCCATCCCGGCGGAATTCCAGGCCAAGAATAATTTTGATCGGGTGGAAAACCTGGGAACTTCGATGCTAGGCCTTTCCTTGATTTGCGCGCGCTGCCACACCCACAAGTACGATCCGGTTTTGCAGGCGGAGTATTTTCAATTGCTGGCTTTCTTTAACAGCACGGCGGAGGGGGCTATGGATGGCAACAGGTATGAATATGCCCCCAACGTCAGGGCTCCTTCCGATCAAGCGTCTTGGAAAGAATGGGAAGAGATGAAGGCGGAGCACGCCATGATTCTCTCCATTCCTGACCCTGGTTATCCCGTGAGCAATTTAACCTACAAGTTCTATCATGGGACTTGGGGCAAAATGCCCGACTTCTCCAAGCTCAAGCCAAAGAAGGAAGGCAAGCTTCCCTCCGGGCGCTTCGACCTTTCCGCTCGCGATCGAGACGATGGTTTCGGTTTCGTGTTCAACGGGGACTTTCATTGCCCTGTCGACGGAGAGTATGTCTTTGCGACAAGTTCTGACGACGGCTCCCTGTTGTTCGTCGATGGCAAGAAAGTGGTCGACAATGATGGCCTTCATGCCGAGGTGACCCGAGAGGGAAAGGTTGTGCTGAAGGCGGGCAAGCACAGCCTGGAAGTACGGTTTTTTGAAAACAAAGGGTTTGGGGGGGCACTGAAGGTTTCATGGAAAATGCCTTCTGGTGCGGAGCAAGTCGCGGCGAAGGCCAACCCGATGTCCGAATTGCAGAAAAAAGCGACTGAATTGGCCCACCGAATTACCCAAGCGGAGAAGAAATTCACCACCACCCTGGTAGCCAAGGAGTTGCCCAAGCCCCGGGTAACCAAGCTTCTGCATCGAGGTGAATACGACCAACCGCAAGGAGAACCACTTCAACCGGGTGTTCCCTCAGCCCTAGGCATCTTGCCCAAGGATGCTCCAGCCAATAGACTCGGATTGGCTCAATGGCTGGTTTCTCCCGAGCAACCTTTGGTCGCTCGTGTGCTAGTGAACCGCATTTGGCAGCGAACCTTTGGACATGGCATCGTCCGCACGCCGGCTGATTTTGGTCTGCAGGGGCAACAACCCACCCATCCCGAGCTACTTGACTGGTTGGCAGTCGAACTTCAGGAGGGCTGGAACTTGAAGAAGATGCTTCGTCTTTTGGTGACCAGTCGGGCTTTCAAGCAAAAGTCGAGTCATCGAGTCGACTTGCCTGACCTTGCGAATTTACTTTTCGGACGCGGACCGAGTTACCGTTTGGATGCTGAGGTTTTGCGAGACGTTGCCTTATGGTCATCGGGTCTGCTCGATCCAACTATGGGGGGTGAAGGCGTCAAGCCTTACCAGCCCCCCGGTATGTGGAAGGAGCTCATGCACCCCGGGAGCAACACCAAGAACTACGTGGCGGACAAGGGAGATCGTCTCTATCGCCGAAGTCTTTATGTCTACTGGAAGCGTACCAGTCCGCACCCGATGATGACCTTGTTTGATGCTCCCAGTCGAGAAACCGCCTGTGTTCTTCGCTCTCGAACCAATACGCCTCTTCAATCGCTGGCTCTCTTCAACGAACCCCAACGTATCGAGTCGGCTCGCAAGTTGGCTGAACGTCTTCTTCGCGAAGTCGATAACGATGCCGCTCGTCTCGATCTTCTTTTCACCCTCATCGCCTCGCGTCCCCCGAATGATATAGAACGGAGCGCCTGTGCCAAGCTCCTGCAAGCCCAGCTAACTAGATATTCCGCGATGGAGGATGAGGCAAAAGCTCTTCTGGCCATCGGCAATGCTCCTCGGGACGTTAAACTGAAACCTGTGGAGGTCGCTGCTTGGACTCAAGTAGCGGGTACGGTTCTCGCGAGCGACTTGGCAATCCTGCTTTATTGAAAACCCATTTCCTACCGACATGAACACGAATCCACTACGCGAACACGATCTCCATCTTACTCGTCGCCAGCTTTTCGGGCGGGCGGCCTTGGGGCTGGGAACTGCCGCTATGGCAAATCTTTTGCCTTCGGGAATGTTGGCTGCCGCCGACAGCCAAAAAGGCATGCACCACGCGGCCAAGGCTAAGCGCGTTATTTACCTGTTCATGAGTGGTGGTCCAAGTCACCACGACTTGTGGGACTACAAGCCGAAGCTATCTGAGGACTTCGGGAAAGACTTGCCCAAACACGTTCGCGATGGTCAACGCATCACTGGGATGACCTCGGGGCAGAAAACCCTGCCTTTGGCTCCGAGTAAGTACAAATTCACTAAACACGAGAACAACGACAAAGGAGTGTGGATTAGTTCCCTGCTCCCGCATACTGCTACTGTGGCAAAGGATTTATGCGTGATTCACAGCGCCTTTACCGAGGCCATCAACCACGATCCCGCCGTTACCTATATCCAAACGGGTAGCCAAGTCCCTGGTCGTCCCAGTCTTGGAGCTTGGCTGAGTTATGGACTGGGAAGCATGAACGAGGATTTGCCCAATTACGTTGTGATGCATGCGAAGTCGAAGCATGCCGAGCAGAGCCTCTTCAGCCGTTTGTGGGGCACCGGTTTTATGCCTTCCGACCACCAAGGCATTCTTTTGCGGAGCCAAGGTGATCCCGTACTTTACTTGAGCAATCCTACAGGTGTTTCCCGGGATGATCGGCGAGCTCAACTTGATGCGCTTTCCGTTCTTAACGGCGAGCATCACAAGAGTTTTGGAGATCCCGAGGTGTTGGCTCGTTTGCGACAGCATGAGATGGCCTACCGTATGCAGGCTTCCGTTCCTGAGTTGATGGATTTGTCTAAGGAACCGGAGTCCACTTTTGAACTCTATGGCAAGGAAGCTCGTCAACCCGGCAGTTTTGCGGCCTGTTGCTTGAACGCTCGAAGACTAGCTGAACGCGGGGTGCGAAACATACAAGTTTTTCACCGAGGTTGGGATGCTCATGGTGGTTTGCCTCGAGAGC
>CALBIN010000438.1 GCA_937893275.1 uncultured Opitutia bacterium
GCTACTTTGCTCGATCTTACGGAGGCGGGCCAACCTGACTACCTACAGGGTAGAAGCCTCTTGCCAATCTTAACGGGAGAGGCGAATTCGAATCATCACCGAGATTTTGTTCGCAGTGAATACTTCGATGCCCTCGATCCCCACTTTACGGGGGGAGGGGGAACTTTCGCTACGATGTTTCGAGACGAACGGTACAAGTTATGCGTCTATCACGGGAAGGACATCGGTGAGCTTTACGATTTGAAAAACGATCCGTGGGAACACAATAACTTATGGGATGCTCCGGCGGAAACCCAAACCAAGAATGAATTGTTGGCCCGTAGCTTTGATGCCCATGTTCTTCTGACTACGGACATGGGTTCTCGCCGTATTGCTCCAATGTAAGCAATTATGTCTAGACGCCAGAAAGAACTTTCCGCAATCCAGCGGGAAGTTCTTGCTGATTGTATTGCCGATTTAAATCGGCAATGATTGAAGGCTAGTGATTTACCAACTGTCGTTACGATCGCGACGTGGGCGCTCTTCGCGAGGTCGAGCTTCATTAACCTTTAGTGCGCGTCCACCCATATCAGTGCCGTTAAGGGCATCGATAGCGGTATTTGCTTGATCGTTGTCATTCATTGTGACGAAGCCGAATCCTTTGGATCGGCCGGAGTCACGGTCTACTATGATGGTTGCTTTCTCAACATCTCCGTGTGCAGCGAATGCATCGGATATATCTTGTTCAGAGGCTGACCATGCGAGGTTTCCTACGTATATTTCCATTTTATCTGTCTTATCTCGTGTTTCTAGAAAACGCTCATCTTGGAGCAAACTGTGACTACGCGGATACCTTTGATGGCTACCCAAGTGTTCGAGGTTTGTTTCAGGATTGAACGATAAAAAAATTAACATGCAGTTTTTTCTGAAAAATGCAAATGCGAAAAACTTTAATCTAAGCCCTTGAAATTTAGGGGCAAGATGCTACGTCTTAGTCATGCATCGTTTTTTCCTTCTCGCCCTCGTTTCTTTTCTTGCCATTCCCGTCTTTGCCTTGGGCGCAAAGCCGAATGTATTGTTCATCATGTCCGACGACCATACCTCGCAAGCCATAGGAGCTTATGGAAGTCGTTTGGCAAAGCTGAAGCCTACGCCGACCATTGACCGTTTGGCCAAGGAAGGGATGCTCTTCGAGAATGCTTTTTGCTCGAATGCAATCTGTGCACCGAGTCGGGCTACAATCATAACAGGGCAGTATGCTCATACCTGTGGGTCTCACGACCTAAGTGGACGCATCGAGGGACAGCGACAGTACCTCGCCAAGGAAATGAAGAAGGCGGGATACCACACTGCCATGGTCGGCAAGTGGCACCTCAAGATGGAACCGGCCGCCTTCGACTTTTACAGCGTCTTGCCGGGGCAGGGAAAGTATCACGATCCCGAGTTTCGTATCCAAGGAGAGAAACCATGGCCCAAGAATTTGATCAAGTTCGATGGCATGCACTCGTCCGATGCCGTGACCGACCAAACCTTGAAGTGGCTCAAGGAAGGTTGGGATGATGACAAACCTTTCTTTCTCATGCACCACTACAAGGCGCCGCACGACTACTTCGAGCACGCCCACCGCTACGACGACTACTTGGCCGACGTCGATATCCCGCAACCTGACAGCCTAACCAACTCCCATCCCAAGGGATTCGGGTCCATCGCCACTCGCGGACACAAGGACGAGCTAGTGCCCCATGTCGGAACTTCCATCGGTAAGCGCAATCCCCGTCGTTCCTATGCCCATGACTTGCCTAGTCGCTTTCCCCAAGATTATCCTGCCGATTACGATCCCGAGAAACTGTCCGACGCCGAAGTTCAGCGGATGGCTTACAACGTATACCTTCGCAAGTACCTACGTTGCGTAAAAGGGGTCGACGACAACCTCAAGCGACTTTTCGCATACTTGGAGAGAAAGGGCCTGATGGACAATACCGTGATCTTCTATACTGGGGACCAAGGCTTCATGCTCGGCGAACACGACTACCAAGACAAGCGATGGATGTACGACGAGGCCATGCGGATGCCCCTCCTCGTGCGCTACCCCAAGACGATCAAGGCGGGCAGTCGAACCGACGCCATCGTGGGCAACGTCGATTTCGCTCCCACCATGCTCGCTTTCGCCGGGGCTAAGACGCCCGGTTACATGCAGGGTAACAGCTTCAAGACGATTTGCGAAACCGGCAAGGAGCCTCGTGGTTGGCAACAGGAGGCATATTACCGCTACTGGATGCACATGGCCCACCATGACAACCCGGGGCACGTCGGCATTCGCACCAAGGAACACAAGCTTATCTATTATTACGGAGCCGACTACAAGGGAGCCAATCGTACGCCGCCGGCTTGGGAACTGTACGACTTGATCAAGGATCGCTTCGAGACCGTCAACCAGTACGATAACCCCGAATATGCTGCAGTCGTGTCCGACTTGAAATATCGCTTGGCTGCACTGCGCAAGCGAATCGGTGATGACGGACGCGATTTTCCGGAGACTGAGAAGGTAGTCCAGGCTCATTGGGAATACGACGAGCAGGACCGTAAGGAAGCCCTTGAACTTTCCCACCAATTCCTCGCTCGTCGTCTTGACTTTCTAAAGAATCCCCCGAAAAAGAAAACATCTCCCAAGAAAAAATCGCTTCCGAACAAGAAATGAATTCCATCATGAAAACCAAACTACTTATTGCCACCTTTTTCGCATTGATATGCTTCGCCCAAGGCAAGGAAGCTGTTTCCCTCTTTAATGGTAAGGACCTTACGGGTTGGAAGAATGCCAAATACATTGTCGAAGAAGGCGTACTCATCTGCAAGGGCGGGAACCTCGTCACGGAAAAGCAGTACACCAATTATGTTTTCGAGATGGATTTTCTGCTGCCTCCCGGAGGCAATAACGGATTGGGCATTCACTACCCGGGCACGGGCGGACCATCGTCATCGGGAATGGAACTACAGATCCTCGACAACAAGCATCCCAAGTATGCCAAGCTGGTCGACTCCCAATACCATGGCTCCCTTTACAAGTTGAAGGCAGCCAAGCGCGGTCATCTGAAAGCGGCAGGCGAGTGGAACCACCAGAAGGTCACGATCGATGGGCCGAGCGTTATAGTGGAACTGAACGGGGTCGTTATTTTGGATGCCAACTTGGACGAAATCAACAAGCTGAAGCCCAAGCACAAGGGGGCTAAGCGCCGGAGTGGTCATATTTGCTTTGCCGGGCACGGGGCACCGGTCAAGTTCAAGAACATCACGATCAAGGAACTTCCCTCCAAGAAGCCCTGATCTAGAAAGCTAACCCGCCGAAAAGAAAACACCTCCCAAGAAAAAATGAACTCCATCATGAAAACCAAATCCCTCATTTCTCTCTTTCTTGTCTCCGTATGCTTTGCCCAAGGTAAGGAAGCCGTTTCCCTTTTTAATGGTAAGGATCTAGCAGGGTGGAAGAACGCTAACTACATCGTTGAGGACGGTGTGCTCGTTTGCAAGGGGGGTAACCTCGTTACGGAAAAGCAGTACACGAATTATATCTTCGAATTCGACTTTCTGTTGCCTCCCGGAGGCAACAATGGTCTTGGCATTCATTATCCTGGTTCGGGCGACGCGGCTTATTCGGGCATGGAACTTCAGATTCTCGACAACAGTCACCCCAGGTACGTCAAACTCAAGGACTATCAGTTTCACGGTTCTCTTTACACCTTGCAGGCGGCCAAGCGCGGTCATCTCAAACCGGTCGGCGAATGGAATCACGAAAAAGTGACGGTTGATGGACCGCTCGTGAAGGTGGAACTAAACGGAGTCGTTATCTTGGATGCCAATTTGGATGAACTGAATAAGCAGAAGCCCAAGCACAAGGGAGCCCAGCGTCGCAGCGGTCATCTTTGCTTCTGCGGGCACGGGGCGCCGGTCAAGTTCAAGAACATAACGATCAAGGAACTTCCCGCCAAGAAGCCCTGATCAGGTAGGCGGACTTCTACCCGAAGAGGCCTTGGAGCCTCTCGCCTTCGGGAATCTTCAGCGGGAACTTCTTGCTGAAGGCATGATTCTCGATTCCAGCCAGTTCACGCAACGCACGGTGGATGTGTTCGGGGCGCGTGCGAATGCCTTTTTCCTCGTCGATCGCCAGCGTCTTGTTGTCGATGGGCACGAGGAATTGTCGTTCGTCGGTGGCTCCGATGACTCGGTTTCCCCGGATGCCGTGTCCCATGAACATAATCGAGCCGATCGACCAGTGGTCTTTGCCTTGACCTTTGTTGTAGTGGGGCGTCCGTCCCATCTCGCTCTGTATGACCACGACCAGCTTGTCGCGAATCTTCAATTCCTCGGCCCGTTTAATCAAGTAGTCGATGCCGGCGAGAAACTCCGGGATCAGTCTCATCTGGTCGGGGTCGTTGGTGGCATGGCTGTCGAATTGTCCGATCGATAAATTGGCCGATACACAGACTCCGCCCTTGAAGCAGGACAAGGCGATTTCCGCCTGTTGGGCCAATCTCTCCTTGGGGATTTTGTTGCTGATGTAGGGAGTGACTCGCTTGAGGGCCTTGGAATTCGTTTGGGCAGCGTAGAGCATGCTTTGGGCGCGTTCCGCTCGCGGCAATTGAGGATGAGCCATCGGGGCAGATTCGGCTTGTTCGCTCAAGGCTTTCTCAATCAAGTCGAGGGCGAAATCATCATGGTAGAGGTTGCGTGCAACTCCTTGGACGGAGTCGGCGTTGGCGATTAGCTTGAGCGATGGCAGGTAGGGAATCCTCGCCATCGGCACCAAGTTGCCGGTGGCGGAGTAGTTGCCGAAGGTTAGGAACGCCAGTGGGGTTTCCGGACCCCGGCAGGCGGCGGCGAGGGCGGCGAAGGTGGGGTAGGCTAAACTGTCGAGCTTGCCCGTTGCCATGTATCGCTTGCAGGGCGAATGGTTGTTGATCGAGTAGTCGAGGCCATTGAAGACCAGCAACTCCTTGCCGTAGGCCTTGTAGAAATCCTCGCTGCTCATGCCTTTCTCGACATGCTTGGCAGTCGGCGCGAACTTGTGCTTCCCGTGGGTTAGGATATCCTCCTCCTTATAGAGGCGATTGATCCCATTGACTCCCTTCGGGTCCATCAGGTAGGTCGTGTCCCATCCGCCGGAAGCATTGAAGGTGACGTAGTATGGCCCTTCGTATGCGTCGGGTTCCTTCGCCTTTCCCTGCAACAGGTTGGGCCAGCTAACAGGCACGGCTAATCCAAGGCCCGCTTTACCACAGAATTTGATGAAGTCGCGTCGCATGGTTGAATCGTTTATTCGTAGAGGAATTCGGGTTGCCGTAGAAGGTAGGTCACCACGGTTCGCCAGCCACGCAGGGTGTAATGAGGATCCTCGATCCGTTTGCCGTCGATGCGTCCGCAGAAATAGGTATCTCGCTTGTCGATGCCCTTGCGTTTTTGAGCCTCCGCCACCACATCGGCAAACAGCTTGAAAGTCATCTCGACTTCTGGGTGATCGATGGGTTCGCGCCGATCGAGCAGGTGACTCCGAAGATGAACGATGGCCTTTCGAATCTTAAGGTCATTGGAGTGGTTTGCACCCGGGACGACGTCTTTTTCAATATGAGGGAACAGTCGTCTCTTTGTGGGTTCTCGGACAAAGTCGGGGGTGACGTGGATGCAGGAGACGTCGTTTGCCATGATGCGCTGGATGGCACCCATGGCTCCGCTGGGTTCGGATAGGCGCTCGGTGACTGATTGCGAATTTATGCCACCGTAAAGAATCTTCATTTCCTTTTCTACCTTCCCCCAACGCTCGCCGAACAGGGCCTCAATCTTCCGCTCCAATTGCTCCGGTGCGAGCAGTCGAGTGACGCCGAGATCGTGAAGCTCCGCCTTGCGGTGTGGATGCTCAACCACTGCCTTGAGTCCGTCTGCCCGGTAGAAAGGCGACTTGGCCAATTCCTTGAAGACTAGTTTTAGGTTGAAGTTCTCTTGAGCGAAGCGTTTGGCAACTTCGGCGATTTCGCGCCGTTGCATCTTGTAGGCGCGGCGACGGGGAGTGAAAAGCGGATCCTCGATGTCTTGCGGCGGACGCAAGGCTATGCGCCCGCTAAGCAGATACCAGACGTGTTCCGTCATCGCGACGGCGAACCTTGGATCCTTGGCGGTGCGGGAGGCGAGCCACTGCAGGGAACGCCATTTTTCTTCCTTGGGCAGGTTCTCGCCTTCCAGTCCCGGAACGAACATGTCCTCGAACCATCCGTCCTTGCGTTGCCCATAGTGGCCTTCTTCATTGTAGAAATCCTGAAACAAGCCGGCTACCGGGTCGATGGTGCGGTGACAGACCACGCAATCCGCCGCTTCCATCCACGGGGTCTCGTACTTGGTGTCGATGGCTGCGGCATCGGCGACTTGGTCTGCCAGTTCCATGATGTTTATGCCAAGGAAGTGTTGATAGTACATGCGGGCCCGTAGTCGGTTCCGGTTGGTTTCCGTGGTGGGATAGCGGCGCAGGTAGTGAAACATGCTGAAGAGGCCGGCGTGCGGATAAAATCCCGTCTTCGATTCCTGCACCTTGCCATTTCTCGCCTTCAAGGCAGGCAACTTGGTCGGCACGTACTCGAAGGGGTCCTCGGGATTTTCGAAGCGATCCTTTACCTGCTCGAATATGCCGTAACCTCTGGCCGAGTAGGGCGAGACCATCATGTAGTCGGCGGTCATTATCTCGGTGAACGGTCGATCTTTTCGTACCACGTGGGCAATCAACTCGAGCGGTTCGCCTCGGATTGCCTTGCGGTAGACGCGCGCCATATCCCAAAGCGCTTCTTGTCGCTCCCTTTTGTTCTCTATGTGGCTGAAGTCATGCTTTTGGTACCAGTGACGGGTTTTATCGAAGTGATTGTAGGACAGGATCAACTCACCGTTGCCGTCGTAACCATCGGTCAGGAAGATATCGTTGAAGCCTTCCTTGAGGCGCCCGTAAAAGGCATCCTCGGTCATTAGTTGGTCGAGGGTCGCGTCCAATCCAGCCAATTCCTTCTCCTTGATGGCCTGTCTTTCCTTTGGGGTCGGCAGACGGCCGGTCAGCGACAGCGTGAGGCGGCGTAGCAAGCTTTCGTTCCCGATCATGGTTACGCCCTCAAAGAATGATCGTGGCTTGTATTTCTCGGCGGTGGATTCTGGAATCGACTTTCCTTCCATGCGCTGGACGAATGCCTTGAGGATGGCATGGCCCGTGGAGTCGGGTTTCAGGACTTGTTCACCCTCATGGTCCAGTTTTCCGATTGGTTTCAAAAGCAACCGCGGCAATTGCCCCTCTTTGCGCATCCGGGCCATTTTGAAGAAGGCCTTGAAATTTGCATTCTGGGCAGTTTGCAGTTCCGCTCCTCCCAAGAGGACCGTTTCCCGCAGGATGAATCGACTGTCCTCCGCTTCGCCCGAACTGTTGTGACACTTCAGGCAGGAAAGTTCGCCTACCTTGGCCCAGACCTCGTCCACGAAATCGTCGTCGGGCGACGGTTCGAGCCTGTCTGCCCCCGGCAACGACACTTGCAGGCTTATGGCCAGTAGCATCATGAGTTTTGGCTTCATTGATCTTAACTTATTCCTCGCTTATCTAAGTCGCAAAGTAGAAAGTAATCGCAAGAGAATTTTTTCTTCTTGAAGACAACGATGTTTCCCACGCCCTAATGACACCAAGATGGAGACTGCGTTTTATATTTAGGGATTTTCTGAATCTTTTATTTTGAGTTCTTTTATTTGATGAGTGAATACACCAAACGATCACAGACCTTTACAATCGGAGGCGAGTC
>CALBIN010000439.1 GCA_937893275.1 uncultured Opitutia bacterium
TGCTTCCTCGCCCGCTTCAGGAAAGTGGCGTGATAGGGAAGGGTGGAGATGCAGTCTTTCTTGGCAAGGCCTACGATCCCTATACTCTTTATCCGACTGGCGGTGATATGGACATGAACAAGATGGACAAAATTCGGGTCGACGATCTCGAAATGAGACCCGACATGTTTGGTGTTCGCCTGCATCGCCGAGCTCGTCTTCGAAACGCGATTAACGACGCCATGCCCGTGATAGACAAGGCTGTCTCGCAGTATAACTTGAACGAACACTACGATCGAGCCCTCAGCCTCGTAGCTTCAGGTCGAGCCCGCGAGGCCTTCGATATCGCTCAGGAAACCGAGTCCACGAGAGAAATGTACGGGCGAAACACCTTTGGCCAAAGCTGCCTTTTGGCACGCCGCTTAGTTGAAGCAGGTACTCGTGTGGTTGAGGTCATTTGGCCCAAGGTCGCCAATTCCGATAATCACTCATGGGATGTCCACAAGGGGTTGCCCAAGCGTATGAAAGATCAATCAGCTCCCATGCTCGATGCCGGGCTTTCAGGACTCATCGCGGATCTTGATGAGCGCGGTATCCTTGACGAGACCCTCGTCGTCTGCGTTGGAGAGTTCGGACGGAGTCCGCAAATGGGTATCAGCACATCCGGCAATGGCAACAGCGCGGACGGACGTGATCACTGGCCATACTGTTACACGGGAGTTGTCGCCGGAGCCGGAATCAAACGCGGTTACGTACACGGTGAATCCGACAAGACCGGTTCCGCGCCCATCGACAAACCGATCCATCCCAGAGAACTTCTTGCCTCTATCTACCATTCCTTTGGAATCAACCCCGAGACAATCGTTTATAATCACCTCAACCAACCCCGCGAACTCGTCAAGGCTCAAGCCGCCACGGAACTGTTCGCCTAACGATTCTCGAACGTTTTTCTTCGCGAGGCCTCGGATTTGTCCGAGGTTTTGCGTGTCGGGACATTAGCTTACTGTGCGTTCTCTCTTCCAATACTTACCTACTAATCCAGTAGCGTTTACCTTAAGCGTTGTTGTTGCTTGGTGCTTGGCATCGTGCGGCGGCAACGCATACCGGCAAAACGCCGATAAGGATGTTAAGGTTCTACTGCAGGACATTCCCGAGTTCGGCATTGAGGCAAACGAATCCTCGCGTTTGCGGAATCCTTCTGCGGAAGATTTTCCGCCAATTCCACGCGACGATTCCGCTGCTCGATCGGTATCTGAAGCCGTTTTGGGCAAAGACGTTTATCCCGATGGCAATTCCACGACCAAGTTGGAAAACGAAACTTGGCGTGATTGGCTACCCTTGGATAAGGACGGTCAGGTCAACTTGAATTTGCCTGTAGCTGTTAAGCTAGCTCTTACCCACTCACCAGATTTTCAACGGGAAAAGGAAGACCTTTATTTGTCTGCGCTGGACGTTACCTATGAACGCTTTCGCCTCGATCCCAAGCCTTTTCTAGACGGTTCGACCAAGCTGGATCGATCTGGGGTGACGGGGGATAGCGACGGCGTCTCCTCGATCCGATCCGGTTTGACGGGCGTTGCAGGTGCCGGAACTTCTTGGGTGGCATCGGTTGCCAGTCAATTGACCTATGACCTCTCGCACGGGACTGCGAGTTTTGGTGGATCTCTTGCCAATCTTACTCTGACTCAGCCCTTGTTGCGTGGCGCCGGAAAAAGAATTTATCGCGAACGCCTAACCCAGGCGGAGCGCACGCTATTGGTGGATGCTCGTCGAATGGAGCAGTTTCGCCAAGGATTCTTTTTGGATGTGGTAACGGGGGGCAATCCCGTTTCGGGGCCGTCTCGAGGTGGCGGTGGGTTCGCTTTCACGGGGCTAGTGGCAGGGTATCCCTCTAGTCGGACAGGTGCATCGGGCGTGGGCGGTTTCTTTGGTTTGCTCCAGTCTGTGCAAGGGATTCGCAACCAAGAAGCGAATGTGGCGAAATTACGCGACAGTCTCGCCCAATTGGATGCAGCCTTCGATGCCGGCCGCATCGGCAATCGACTGCAAGTGGACCAAGCTCGCCAGGCACTTTATAACTCTCAAAGTTCTCTATTGGCTTCCAAAGCAGGTTTTGAAACTCGATTGGACGGGTTCAAGATGACCTTGGGCTTGCCCCCCGATTTGCCGGTCAAGGTGGATGCTTCTTACGTTGACCGTTTTCGACTTACTGATCCGAATCTTGCCGAATTGCAGGAGCGGACCGTTAACCTGTTGAATGCGATTCGCGATCCATTGATCTCTCCCGACGTTAATTCCTTGAGAGTGCGATTGGAAGAGGCTTTGACCTTTTATTCGAGCCAAAAGAGGAGCTTGGGTTCATTTGTTGAGGATCGAGCTGAACTTCTTCGCCGGTTGCCGCAGCGCAAGGAATGGTTTCTTCGCCTTAGGGATAGAAGTGATTTGAAGGAGGCGGGGATGACCGGTGACGCTTTTCGCGACAAGGATCTGGATGCAATAGCCGAACAGTTGAAGCTGTCCGGCGAGCGGCTAACCGCTGATTTTACGAAGTCTCGCGAGGACATGGAGACTCTCCGAGTTGACTTGCCGAATCTGGAGATACAGGCACTACGTTCTCGTATAGTGGCAGGCCTTGCCGATTTCTCTGGTCTCTTGCTCGAGCTTTCACTTGCCCGAGCCTCTGCTCGTTTGGAGGCGATTGTAATGGAGGACGTGCGAGTAGAGGCGAAGGAAGCTCTGGAGGTGGCTCGCGAACGCAGGTTGGACTGGATGAATGCCCGAGCCAAACTCGTGGACGTCTGGCGCGACGCCGCTCTTGCCCGAGATGATCTACGTTCCGATCTGGATTTGGTCTTATCGGGTGACTTCGGTTCCAATCGCTCTGATGCGGGGCATTTCAAGGCAGACGAGGGAAAATTGAGTTTGGGACTACAATTCGATACTCCCTTATCCAAGCTGGCAGAGCGCAATGATTATCGGGAGGCTCTGATTAATTACCAACGAGCTCGTCGCGACTATTTAGCCTATCAGGACGGTGCTTACCGCAGTCTTCGCAATACGGCCCGCATCGCTCGTCTCAGTCAATTGAACTTCGAGCTTGCTCGTTCCGCGGTGCGGGGTGCCATCGCCCAAGTCGACCTCGCACGTCTTCGGTTGCAGCAACCCCCACAACCTGGAAAAAACGCCCAGTTCGGAGCGACTACCGCTCGTGACCTTGTCAATGCGCTCAATGACTTGCTGGATGCCAATAACGGCTTTCTTCAAGTCTGGGTGGGTTACGAGGCCTTGCGCATGAGGCTTGATTTTGAACTTGGTACCATGCGTCTCAATGACGAGGGCCTCTGGCTTGATCCCGGTCCGATCCTTGCGAAAAACTTCATGCCCAAGGAAAAAAATGAACCCGTGCCCGCACCGTGATCTTGCCTCCTCTGCAGCAACGCAATTATTCTACGCCCGATTCACCCGATGATTCCAAAAATCAAAAATCTTAGAAAACCACGCCGTAGTGGATTTGCCGCGGCCAAGGCCGTTATTGGCTTGGCGAGCGGGGGCGTAGTTGTCGTTGCTTGGTGGCTCCTTACGGGCGGCGAGAGTGAGGAGGTCTTGCCAGAAGCTTTGTTCGAACAAGTGGTTCGCAAGGAGTTCCGCTTGGAGATTGTGGAGCCGGGGGAAATTGAGAGCGCTCATAACGTGGATGTACTTTGCGAGGTCAAGAGTCGGAACTCCGCTGGCGTGAACATTCTCGAAATCGTGCCCGAAGGAAGCAAAGTGGTGGCGGGGGACTTTCTTGTCCGTTTGGATGATTCCGCCTTGCAGAAAGATTTGCTTACTCAACGTATAGATGTGCATCAGGCAAAGGCCGCGCTCGTACAAGCTGAGGCAGACGTCGAGGCGGCCAAACTTGCCATGGACGAGTATCTTTCCGGATCCTATCGTCAAGATCTTGAGCAACTTGAGGGTGCAGTGTTCGTAGCTCGAGAAAATTTACGTCGTGCCCAAGAATATCATGATTACAGCAAGAAGCTGGCGGTGAAGGGTTATATTTCCGAGACGCAGCTCGAGGCTGATGCCTTCGCGGTGGAGAAGGCCCAAAAGGATCTCGATCTCTCCTTAACCAAACTCGATGTGCTCAAGGTGCATTCTCGAAAGGCTAAGGTGAACGATCTCAACGCTTCTATCCTAACCGGCGAGGCTCGCCTTCTTTCCCGTCGAAACTCCTATGAACTGGAAGTAGCTCAGGAAGCCGAGATCGAGGAGCAGATATCGAAGTGCCTGATAAAGGCTCCTGCGTCGGGCGAGGTTACCTACGCTAATCGCAATACTTCTTCGTCTTCTTCCGACGGCATCCTTATCGAGGCGGGTCGGCCCGTGCGCGAGCGCCAAGCCATTATTCGACTTCCAGATCCTTCGAACATGAGAGTCATCGCCAAGGTGAACGAAAGCCGAGTGGAGCAAGTGAAACCCGGTATGCCGGTCGACATATCCATATTCGCAGCACGCGAACTTGTTTTGCATGGTCGCGTGGAGAAAGTGGGCGAATATCCAATCCCCTCCGCCAGTCGCTATACAGCCCACATCAAGGAATACGCCACGGAAGTTCTCATCGAGAATCCCCCCAAAGGCCTTCGTCCCGGCATGACTGCAAAGGTTAGTGTACTGGTCGAGCAAATTCCCAGTGCGTTGCAGATTCCTCTTCATGCCGTTCTTCGGGTGAAAGGCTCATCCTTTTGCCTTGTTGTCGACGAATCGGGCAATCTTCAGGCAAGAGCTGTCCGGCTCGGTTCAGCGAATGATGCCAGCACCGTTGTGGAGTCTGGCCTTAGCGAAGGCGAGCAGGTAGTGGTGAACGCCAGTGAGTTTCGTGACAGTGTCACCTTCTCGGTCAACTCGTCCGCGGAGCAAGGCGTTGCTCGCGTTACCTCGGAAACCGACTTAATCGCTCATTGATTTCCTGCGGGACTAGAACCCGCATTTCCGCTTGATATGTCCGAGCCTCAATTTGCCATACGCGTAAGTAAGCTGTGCCGCTTTTACCAAGTGGGTGAGCAGGAGGTTCGAGCTCTCGATGGTGTCGATCTTGACGTTCCCGCCGGAGATTATGTTGCAATTATGGGACCTTCGGGGTCGGGGAAGAGTACCCTATTGAATCAGTTGGGTTGCCTGGATCGCCCAACGTCCGGAGAGTACTATCTGGAGGGTGAGGATGTGACCGAGCTTTCCGATGACGCTCTATCGGACATACGTGGCCGGCGCATTGGCTTCGTCTTTCAGTCTTACAACCTGATCCCCTACCTGGATGCTCTTGAAAACATTCGCATGCCTCGTTCATATTCCCGCCAAGTCGACCAACATTCCGAGGCGCCTTTTGAGTTGGCCAATGTCGTAGGGTTAGGGGATCGCTGCGATCATCTTCCTCAGCAGCTTTCTGGAGGTCAGCAGCAGCGCGTTGGGATTGCAAGGGCTCTGGTGAACGATCCCGTGTTCATTTTGGCCGACGAGCCAACCGGTAACCTGGATACCCGTACGACCAAGGAGATTCTCGACTTACTCGATCGCTTGAATGCTGAGGGCAAGACCGTTGTGCTGGTAACCCATGAGAACGAGGTCGCTGCTCGCGCTCGACGGGTGGTCAAGATGAAAGACGGTCGCATTGAGTCGGATGAGCGGCATCGCCCAGTTTCCGATAAGAAGAATCTACGAGAAACAAATGCAGACACTAGGCAAACTCTCGGTATATTTTCCTTTCGGCGATTGCGAAGAGCTTGGCGAAATCTCGGCAAGGTTGCCTTGCTCAGTATGCTCACGCATCCCATGCGTTCAGCTCTCACTGCACTCGGAGTTTTCATCGGGGTGGCCAGCGTTGTCTGGCTTTTGGCAATAGGGGAAGGCATCGCCGCACGCGCCGAGGCGGAAATACGGGACCTTGGGGCGAACAACCTGATCGTTTCATCTCTCAGACCCCCCGATGAAGAGAGAAAGTCAAAGGGGAAGTATTTTTACTCCTACGGCGTTACGGAAAAAGACTTGGTTAAGATTCTTCAAACAGTTCCTGGCATCCGCGTTGCCTATCCGACAAGGGAATTGAATGGTCGCAACGTCTTTACCCGGGACGGAAAAACTCGCACAGAAATCTTGGGCTGCCTTCCCAATTTCTGCGACCTTCACCATCTGGAGGTAACTCAGGGACGTTTTTTTTCCGAGGAGGATAACGAAAAGCAATCGGAGGTTTGCGTTTTGTCCGCCAACGTAGCCCAAAAACTGTTTCCTTTCGGAGATTGCGTAGGTAAGACCGTAAATGTACTGGGGAATCTTTACATCGTAGTAGGCGAAGTGGGGAAGAGGATGGATTTGAACGACAATGATCGACTCGGTTTTCGCGAGGAATTTTCGGATAACATTTATGTGCCAATCAAGACTGTTTGGGCAAAGGTTTTCGATTACTATTACCGAGGTTACGATGGTTCGAACATGTACTCCAGGGTCACGTTTACCATGGAGGATACCGACAAAATTTTTGCAGTTGCTGAACTTCTTGAGAATATTCTCGAGACGGATCATGGAATTAAGGATTTTCAGATTGCCATACCTTTGGAGTTGATGGAGCAAGCCGAAAAAGCCCGGCTTACCTTCGTCGCGCTTATGGGAATCGTGGCTGCAATTTCACTTCTGGTGGGAGGCATCGGCATAATGAACATCATGCTTGCAACCGTTACGGAGCGAACTCGGGAAATCGGCATTCGTCGTGCATTGGGTGCCCGTCGGAGAGACGTTACTCAGCAATTTCTCGTAGAGACCATTGCACTCACGGCAACGGGGGGACTGCTTGGATTGCTTTCCGGATTCCTTTGTGAACCTGCCTATTCCATGCTTTTGATCAATCTTGAATCATTCGCCCCCGAAACCTATGCCTCGCTTCCTGCATCAATGAAGGAAATGACGCCATCCCTTGTGATGTGGTCTTTCCCTCTTGTTTTTGGAATCGCCGGCGCCACAGGATTGCTCTTCGGTCTATACCCTGCTCGCAAGGCTGCTGCAATGAACCCCGTTGACGCTCTCCGCCACGTTACCTGAAGTGCTCCTTCGTTGATCTTTGCAAAGGTTTCTATTATTAGTTCTCCCTTCATGTTCTCCTTCCGTGTCTTTGGGTCTTGGGCTCTTTTGTTCCTGTCTTTCGTTTATTTTGTCTTTGCCTCGGCGAGTCTGGAACTCTCCAAGCGCAGGGTGTCAGAGCTGGGTGGGAGATTGTTTTTCGAGAAGGGCAAGGTCGTCGAGGTTGTTTTGAATAAGACACAGGTTGAGGACAAGGACTTGGCCTTGCTTGAGGCCTTCCCGCATATGAGGGACCTTTCTCTTGAGAGCACCCGAAGTGGGGATGCGGGCATGGTCTATGCCGCAAAGCTTCCTAAACTTGAGTGGCTAAATCTTTATCGTACCTGGGTGGGTGACGAAGGCGCGAGGCGTTTGGCTGATTCAAAATCCTTGAAGATGCTTCCAGTCGGAGAGACGAACTTGACGGATAAGGGGCTCGTGCATCTTTCCCGCATGCGACAGCTAACTTATTTGGGGCTGCGAGGAAACGAGGTGACGAACAAGGGAGTCTTGCATCTCGGGAAACTGATCAAGCTCGAAGGTTTGTATTTGGGTGAGACTCGGGTTACGGATGCTGGAGTTCGCGCCTTGCTCGCGTTAAAGGTGCTGAAGAAGCTATGGTTGCATGACCTTCCTATAACTGACGAATCCGTTGTCACTCTTTCCCAAATGAAAAACCTCCAAGAACTTCATGTCTACGCTACGAAAATTTCGGCGGGAGGCGCCAAGGGCCTGCAATCCGCTTTACCCAAATGTCGAGTGATTCACGAGTCACTTACGAATTGAATCTTCCAAGCGTACGGCTAGGCTCTCCCTTTATTCCTATCTCGTAAACCTTCTAGTCATTATGATCTTCAAAACCCTCATGAGCGCCGTTGTCTTATCTGTAGCTACCAATCTGAATGCCGTTGAAAATTCCGTTTGGGTATATTTGGGCGCCTATGCCAAGGGCGAAGATCAGGGCATTACCTTGTGCAAGCTCGACCGCTCGAGTGGCAAACTCGAGAAGGTGAAGGTGTTCGGTGGTCATTCTAATCCTGCATTTCTCGAAGTTCATCCCTCCCAAAAGTTTCTATATGCCGCCAACGAAATGAGAGAGTTCAAGGGTGAACCAACTGGGTCGGTCACGGCTTTTTCCATAGATGCAAAGACCGGCGAGTTGGTCCCACTCAATCAAGTTTCATCCAAAGGCGCGGGGGCTTGCCACATTACGATTGATGCCGAGGGAAGGACCTTGTTGGTAGCGAACTACGGTGGCGGTAGCGTGGCTTCTTTCCGCATCGGCGAGGACGGAACCTTGAGCGAATCGGTGTCACTTTTTCAACACGAAGGTTCGAGCGTGGACGAGCGTAGACAAAAGGGCCCGCACGCACACTCCATCAACGTCGATCCGGCCAACAAGCGTGCTTATTGCGCCGACCTCGGTCTCGACAAGGTGCTCGTTTACAAGGTGAACAAGAAGGGGAAGCTGAAGGCGAATGATCCTCCTTTCACCAAAACTCAACCTGGAGGTGGTCCCCGTCACCTGGATTTTCATCCATCTGGCAAGTTCGCCTACGTTAACCTCGAGATGACCTCCAAGGTAACCGTCTTCACTCACGACGCGAAAACCGGCATCCTCATCGAAGTCCAAACCGTCTCCACGCTACCAAAGGATTTTACAGGTAACAACAGCACCGCCGAAATTCGCGTACACCCGACGGGCAAATTCGTTTATTGTTCCAATCGTGGTCACGACAGCATTGCCGTTTTTGCCATCGACGAAAAATCCGGCAAGCTCACTTTCGTCGAGCATGAACCTTCTGGTGGCAAGACCCCTCGGAATTTCTGCATCGATCCTTCGGGCGCCTATCTTCTCGCCGCCAACCAGAATACGAACAACGTGGTCGTTTTCCGCGTTGATGAGAAAACCGGAGCCCTTACTCCTACAGGAAGTTCGATCGAAAGCCCGAAACCCGTCTGCGTGCGTTTTGTAGAGGCACAATAGCACCCCTTCCTTATTCCTTTCTTTCGATAGACGATTGAGGTTGTCTTTTGATAATAGATTCTCATTAAGGGCGAGGTGATTTGTTCAAAGACAATATTAGTTGGCTGTAGTTTCTTGTTGGCGCCATTTTTCGCCATAGGGAAAAAGGATCACTCGCCGGGTGAATTGACTCCCATTGTATTGGTGGAAACGCGTTCGCCGCGTTCCTTATCTGAGACTTCGCCGTGGGTGTCGGTTCTTTCCGGCGAAGACTTGGAACGCCGTCAAATCCATTCAGTGGCGGATGCCTTGCGAACGGTGCCCGGAATGGCAGTGGTGCGTTCGGGGCAGGCGGGGGCTCAGGTCTCGTTGCATAGTCGTGGTTCCGAGAGCAACCATGTCACCTTTCTTCTTGAAGGTCGCAAGCTGAACGGCGGTTTCTCGGGATTGTATAACTTAGGTCAACTTAGCCTGACGGGATTGTCAGGCGTGGAGGTATTGCGGGGTTCTTCCTCAACTCTTTATGGTGCCGAGGGGATCGGCGGGGCGGTGATGCTTCGGAGCGGACAGGTTTCGGGGGATGGAGTTTTGTCGAAAGTAGGTCTTAGTGGAGGTTCATTTGGAACTCTCCGTGGAAATCTCCAAACCACTTTTCGGGAAGGAGACTGGAACGGAAACATAGGCCTTTCGGGAACGACTACGGAGAATGATCGTCCGAATGCAGGATATTGGAGTCACTCTAGTGCCCTCAGACTAGAAAAAACGGTTTCCGAAGAGTGGTCCATTGATTTCTTGAGCATGGGTTACCGAACGGACATTGGCTTGCCTAATGCCACCTATTCACCAAGCGTGAATGACTATCAGGATACGCAGAACTTTTTACTGTCCCCTGGTTTGATTGGCAAAGGCAATGATTGGCGATTCCAGGGTTTCTACTCGTTCAGCAAGGATGACTTGGAAAGCTTTTCCAGGAGCTCTTGGGGGGATTGGGAGACTCGTAGCCTGACCGAACAGGAAGAAGTCGAAATCCAACTCGACTGGGAGTTTGATGAATCATGGTCAGTATCTGCAGGGAGTTCTTTTTCCACCCAACGGTTTATCCAGAAAGGCAGCAGTATTTTGAAAGACAACTGGGAAAAAGTAAGTGTCTTTGGTTTACTTCGTTTTTCAATAGATTCGTCTTTCGAACTGTCGGGTGGTCTCCGGAGTGAGGATTATTCAGATTTTGGAAGCCCTACTACCTTGACGGTTTTCTCTCGCCAAGACCTTACGGATTCTCTGAGCCTTTTCGGGCGTTTCTCCACTAGCTTTAGTCCGCCTACTGGGAACGACTTGTATTATCCCGATAGTGGGAATCCATACTTGGAACCCGAAGAAGGTGGCTCATGGGAGATTGGATTGGCTCTTGGGAAGAACAAAAGCAATGCCCAAACTAAATTAACTTTTTTCCGTAGTGAAATAGAGGATCTGATCGAGTTTGGTTTTCCCAACATGAATGTGGCGCGAGCGAGAACTGAAGGCGTGGAGATGACATTCGTTTGGTCCGTGACGGATGCGTGGCAACTACGGGGAAGTTATGCGTACCTCAATGCTGCTAATCTGACGACCAGTGAAGGTTTTTTGGATCGAAGACCCAAGCATTCGGGTTCGATTGGTCTTGAACATTCTGAGGAATCCACAGTCGTTGGGGCCGAAATGGTCTTCCGGAGCGATACCAG
>CALBIN010000440.1 GCA_937893275.1 uncultured Opitutia bacterium
CCGTCGGGAGTTACGAAGTCGAAGTGTACGGAAGCAAAGGTTTCTGCTCCGCTAAAAATCGGCACGCCATCTTGGGCAAGGAAGACGCTTGGCGTTTCCGTGGAGAAAACAACGACATGTACCAAACCGAGCACGACGAATTATTTGCCTCTATTCGTGAAGGCAAACCATTCAACGACGGTGAAATTTCAGCTCAAAGTACAATGGTCGCAATCCTCGGGCGTATGGCAGCCTACACCGGACAGCAGATCACCTACGAGGATGCTCTAAACTCAAAGACCGACCTTACCCCCCCTCACCTTGACTGGAAGGAATCCCTGCCTGCGCAAGGAGTACCCATACCAGGTGTAACGAAGTTCGTTTGAACCAGACAGGCCCAACAGGGCAAAATTTCATACAATGAACAGAGTTCTCTGGATTGCACTAATTTTAGGGGCTCATGTTTCGTTTGGCGCAAACTACTCAATAGTTGTATCTCAAGAAACCGCAAAGAACGAGAAATGGGCAAAGGTTGTTTCCGTGATAAGGGAGAAACACTCCGCGGAAGTGCTATACTTTAAAAAGTCAGTCGAGGAATCTCTCCCCGCCCTCCGCAAATCGTTTCCACGTTACGCTTGTTTCGTTGCTCGTCCCGAGGAAACCTCCAAGGATTTCGTGAAAGCTATTCACCGCATGACCAGGCGATTAGATACCGATCCTTACACAGACTTGCTCTGGGGCATCCTTACGGGACACGATGCCGAAAATGCCCTCACCGTTGCAAAAACTTCCGATCCGCTAGTTATTCGCAACTCCTTGGCCTGTACTGAAATCGCACTCGACCGCTGCGAACAAGGAAAATGGTTTTGCGAACTACGAAAAGGACACGGCGTAACCAAGGAACAAGACGGCGATGTAAAGGACATCAAGCTGCCGCAAGATACCACTTCTCGCTTTGTGAGGGAACTGAACGAAGGGAAGCCCGACCTGTTCGTGACCTCGGGTCATGCCACCGAAAGAGACCTGCAATTAGGCTTTCGTTATCGCAACGGCGTCTTTCGTTGCAAAAACGGCACCCTCTTTGGTTCAGACCTTTCAGGAAAGCAACACGCCGTGAACTCTCCCAACCCAAAGGTTTACATGCCCATCGGCAACTGCCTAATGGGCCATCTAGACGGTCCCGACTCCATGGCCGCCGCCTTTCTCGAAAGCGCGGGAGTACGACAAATGATGGGATACGTCGAAGTCACTTGGTACGGCTACATGGGTTGGGGTTGCCTCGATTACTTTATTGAGCAACCGGGGCGCTATTCTTTCACGGAAGCCTTCTTCGCCAATCACCATGCTCTCATTCACCGCCTTGAAACTTGTTTTCCGAAAAACGATTCTCAATCTAACGCCAAAGCAACCGTTCACTCCCGAAAGCCATCGGCCCATGCACGAAAACTTCGCTTGGGTTCCAACGATGCTCGCGGACTTCTCTTTGACCGTGACATCGTGGCCTTTTACGGTGACCCCGCATGGCAAGCAAAAATGGCGGACGGCAAACGCAACTGGAAACAAGCCCTCACTCGAAAAGGCGATGAGTACCGTTTCTCCATCACTCCGACACTTGGCTCCTTGAGTTACGCACCCGTCAACGAGAACGGAGTTCAACGGGGGTATAGGCCTTTTATTACATTCTTCGACCAAAGGCTCGCGAAAGCAGAGATCGTCTCAGGGCAAGAACTCAACCCAGTAATCACCGACACTTTCATCCTAGTCCCAAACCCACCAAGCAATAAACCCGCCAGACCCATCGAAGTCGTCTTCAGGGCAAAAGAAATCTAAGCGGGC
Source organism: uncultured Opitutia bacterium (assembly GCA_937893275.1). Lineage (GTDB taxonomy): Bacteria > Verrucomicrobiota > Verrucomicrobiia > Opitutales > Seribacteraceae. The sequence continues at coordinate 1,816 of CALBIN010000440.1, forward strand.
GGGCGGGGCTCATGCCCCTAAGCAAAACTTTAGGGTAAGGAAGATTGAGAGTTTAAAATCGTGAATTGGCGAAAGCTCCACGATTCAAGTTCCTCAAAAGGAAAAAATTAACGCCGTAAAGTATCACCAAGCCAAGCGATGACGGCCTCGCTCATTGGTTCAAGGCCATCCTCGGAGAAGACATGATCCGTTCCGGGAATCTCAACCAGTTTCTTGGGATCGTTTGCTTGAGCGAAAATTTCTCGGGAATCCTCAATGGGCACCACGTCGTCTTCAGTTCCATGGATGAAAAGCCAAGGAACCGTAACCTCAGAAGCTTTCGGAGCAGTAGTTCCTATTGTCTTCATGTCGGAGAGGAAAACTTTTGACAGTGGGCATGAAGGATCTTCCCACATGCACCCGGAGTCAGGTGTTTCTTCTCCAAATTCACGATCGTAAAATGCTTCCGTGTTAACCATTCCGGCAAGAGAAATGAGATAGCGTATTCGACTGTCACTTGCAGCAGTAAGCACACCAACGGCTCCGCCCATGCTGTGTCCGGCGTAGGTTGCTCGAAACCCTACCGATTCAGTAGCGGAAAGCACGGCTTTAAGGTCCTCGACTTCCTTGGAAATCGTACATTCCCGAAAGCTTCCTTCGGAAGAACCATTTCCTGCAAAGGAGAACCGCAACACGGGGACTCCTTCCGCCGATACGGCTTCTGCCAATGCTACGACAAAAGGCCTATCCTTGTTGCCGGTCACTCCATGACCTATAAGAAAAACATCGCGGGCATTGGCAGCCCCTTCATGAAAAGTATAATCGAGAGTTTCCCCACTTGGGTTTTTTATTGTTCCAAACATATCAGCAGGCTTACGACGACTGCCCTCGGGTTGGCAAGAGCACATTATTGAATAACATAGGAATCTAAAGCTAGGGGCTTCTTGATCGACTCAAGGAGTCGATTAAAAAGGCATAGGCCAAAGTCTTAAGCTTAAGGTCAGAAAAGGTTTCCTGACGCATGAGCGGCGTAATCATGCAAGAAATCCGAGACCTGTATGAAAAAGATACTCTGCGGCATGCATAAGCAAGCTACGAAGAAAAAAGCTGGCTATCCGTGTAAGATAGCCAGCTTCGCTGGAAAATTAAGGTGTAAAAGTTTTCTCCTCAGGCAATCTCTGCAGCATGAAATTCAAGCCAATCGTCAAGATTATTAAGATTAATTGCATCCTTGGGGTCACCATCGTCCAAACCGTTGGCGGAGAGGATGCCTTGGCGCGTATCATCGTCGTGGTTATAGCCTTCGATCGAGGCATTCAGTTCGCCCACGCTTCCAGCATCAAGAGTAGCCCCAGATTGCCCCTTGACCCACGCTTCGAATTGCGGGTAGGTAGGCTTAGAATCGGTAATGAAGGAACGAACAGCTTCAGCGTCCAGTCCGAGACCATTGATGACCATGGAGTCGTAGCCGGCTCCAATGCCGGGATAACCATCGGCAATCTTTCCGGCCGCTTCGAGAGAAACCTTTTGCCAGAGGCGAGGGAGGTGGAGAACGCCAAGAGGGCCTGCTGTTCCTGAACTGATGAGAGGTACGATTTTAGACATTATTTTAGATTATGTTGAGGGATTGAATTTATAGGTATGTGAAAGAAGATGTTCTAACGAAAGAGGTTCACGCCAACTGTCAAACGGAAAGGTCTGATAGATGAAGAATAAGTTGGACAAATTCAGCATCCACGCCATCAATCGAAATGAATTATACACCTCAATACAAACAACTAAGGATTTTTGAATATGAGTTCAAAGGAGAAAAGCATAGGATTAGTAGGCGTAGGCCGCATGGGAGCCAACATGGCCCGAAACCTAAAAGACAAGGGCTATCGATTGAGTTGCGTGAACGACGTGATCGGCGAAACTGCCGCTGCCCTCGCCGAGGAACTAGGTTGTGCACATGCTGAAACTCTCGCCGAAGTTACTGCTGCTTCGGACATCATACTGACAGTCGTAACTAATGATACGGCGATGGAGTCCATTTTTTTTGGCGAGACGGACAACCTTTTCAATAACGCAGCTGGAAAGCTATTCATCAACTGCGCAACGCTTTCCCCGGACATGCACATTAAGCTCGAGAAAGTTGCTGCAGGGGTCGGAGCCAAAACTCTTGAAGGCTGTATGGCATCGAGCATTACACAAGCTCGTGATGGCACCCTCTACCTAATGATCGGTGGTAAAAAGGAAACCTTCGACAGCGTAAAGGACTTGCTGGGCGACCTAAGCGTAAACCTACGTTTCGTTGGCGAGGCGGGAAAGGCCGCTCAAGTGAAGGCTCTGGTGAATATGGTCATGAACATCAACACAGCTGCACTCGCTGAGGGATTGGGCATTGGTGATGCACTCGGACTCGATTTAGAGATGCTTTGTGAAATCTTTTCGCAAACGGGAGCCAACTCCCGCGTCTTGGAAACCGACTCGGAAGACATGCTAGGGCGAGACCATGAATGCTATTTCTCCGCCGAGCATGCAGCGAAGGACTCGGGTATCGCAATCGCAGTTGCCGAAGGAGCCGGGATTTCAGTTCCCTTGGCCAAGGCTACCCTCGCCCAGTATCAGAAGATGGTCGACTTGGGCTTAGGGGATCTAGACAAATCTGGCATAGCCGAATTAACCTTTAAAGGTCGAGGAACAGGAAACTAGTTTCTGTAAGAAAAGAAGATACCATCAACTCACGGAGAACTTTCCAGTTCTCGCAATGACTTGTAATAGAGCAAGAAAACTTCATCGTGTTTGCCGAGCTCTTCAAGTTTGCCGTTGTTTTCAAACCAACGACCAAGCATGAGGATTAGATCTTTGTCCTCCATATTTTCCAATTCTGCTACATCCGACTTCATTGCTCGGTAATCTCGCAAAACTTGGCAATCAAAGGATACGGGGTTCTCCGAAAAAACAAGATCGTCATCCAATCCCGAAACCAACATGTGTCCGGAAGCCAATCCTTTAAGCTCCTGAAAACCCGACTCCGAATAATCATAATCAGAAAACTCATCGTCCGAGGTATGTTTCAATCCAACCGAGAGGTCTGCTCGGTTGGCTTCTTCTTCACTATGACCAATATGCTTCAGACAATCAAGAAGGTAAGCGTAACCGAACGCTAGTTCGGCGTGGGAGTAACCGATCTCGGCAGAATATAAATGATACAATCCGCCCATGCGTACGGTGTGAGGTGATGCATTTTGTCGACCCATATAAGCCCATTCGATCATTCTTCCAGCCAATTCCCCTTGTTGCTCTCCATCGGCTAAAGGCATTAAACAAAGCGTTTTAGGACACTCAAGAGGCGGAGACACCTCCAAAAAGCTTTCAGCGTCAGGTGAGTCAAATACGACAGCTGCCCACAACTCAGGTCGGATGGACACGGCTTTAGCAAGATGATGTGCAGATTCGCCGCTAGCCCAAGAAAACAGATGGGTGGAAAGCATCGCCTCCTCCAATCGCAATTTTTCTACAGCTGAAATCAACTCAACTTCATCGGCGGCATAAATAATTCCGCACCCCACGCCCCGTTCTAATAAAGAAACGAACTGCCCCTCTAGTTGGCGTCGAATAGAACTTAACTCGCCTTCCGCCATTTTTCTCTTCGGAGGCAAGATATGAAGAAGGATGGCATTGACCATGGGTAATGTCTCTCCTACTCGCTTCGCATCGCCATTTTCGACATCTTCGGAAGTCGCAAATTTCGTCAATCGAGGCAATGCCATGTCTTTCACTCCACCTACCTCCCGAACTTCAAAATCATGCAAGTCATCTCCTCGTCGAAAATCTTCGTATAATTCATCTCGCAGCGGACGCGTATAGCTAAGAATCTGTTCGGCGTACCAACTCTCTCTTTTCGCCAATAATTCAGGAGAAATTATCGCCTTAACGGCAGGGGGATCAGCCCATTGGCTTAATGGTAAAAGCCGAAGAACTGGTGCCGCAAGGCCATCGTGATCATCCTCTTTCCACACCCAATTAGCCCGCCAACTTGCATAGACTTCTGAAAACCTGTAGCAAAGTTGCTCTAAAGCAACCGTGCCAAAAGTTATAAAACACACAACTACCAAAAGTTTTAGAATACCTCGCATATGAAATCTTTTCTCAAGCCGGAGGCGAAGGTTCATCTCCTTCAATCTCTATCGGGTGATGATCTAGCGACGGGGGATTTGCTGATTCGCGGATGTCGGGAGGTTCTTCCGCTATCTCGGGCAAAGGGAGAGATGGAACATCTTCGGTTTCCTCAACCACGGATTGAGCTTCCACGACTTCCTCAATCACCTCAGGTTCCTCTATCTCGGAAAGGGTTTCCGGCGGCGGTTTCGGAACGACTTCGGGAACTTCCTCCTCAACGGCTTCCTCGCGAGGTTCTTCCGCCATCTCGGGCAAGGGCGAAGGTGGAACATCTTCGGTTTCCTCGACCACGGGTTGAGCTTTCGCGACTTCCTCAATCGCCTCAGGTTCCTCTATCTCGGGAAGGATTTCCGGTGGCGGTGCCGGAACGACTTCGGCAACTTCCCCCTCAAGGGTTTCCTTAGGTGGTTCTTCATTCGTATCAGTTGCGGGCTGATCGTTTTCTTCCTCATTCGGAACCTCGGAGTTGGTTTCCGCCGGATCAACGGAGTCGCCGGAGGGGCTTTCCGCGGGTATAGAAAGCTCCTCAGCAGAACTGGACTCTTCCGTTTGCTCAGACTCTATGCCATCACCATCCTCACCTTGGTCTCGCTCCTTCAAAGCATCAAGCAAATCATCGGCCAACTTGTTTTCACTTCCCTCAGAAGGCAATTCGAAATCATCGAGAGAAATTTTCGTTTTTCGGGAAAGTCGAAGCAAGCCGAACCAGCATAAGGCTAAACCTGCGGACACACCAATGATCGAAAGTAAGAAAAGTTCAGTTTTTTCTCCACTCAAAATAATGTGGTCGTCCGAAAGAAACTTTACCCAAAATAATAACAGCAAACTCAAAAGAGGAAATCCCACACCCAATGCAAGAAACTTAAGTCGACGTAAAAGCCCTTTCGTAAAAGCCAATCCAAAGATAAGAACTGAATAGAAAGCTACCAGCATCGAAAAAGCCAACTCTGTCCGGAATACCTTATCGACAATCTCATCCCTAGGATCCGATCCTAGAAGAACGGAAATCTCATAACCCACCACACGCTTGGCCGTAAGACCGACCATTGCGTTTTCCAACGCCGTGAAGTCCAGAGCCAGACCAACCCAGAAGAAACCGACCATTAAAAGGCCAACTCCACCCAATGATAGGAAAATACTCTTGTTAAAACTGTGCACGGACAGGATGCGCAGATGCAATACAATGAGGCTAGTTTGCTCTCCCCGTATATGGCAAGAGCCAATCTTCCCTTTACCAGAACCGGCTAACTAGTTGGATAGTCCGCGTAAGTAATGCCACACCGAACCGAATTGACGATGGGCATCACCTTCGAGCAAATCAATGAGTCCCGTACGACCCTCCTCATCTGCAAACCTTGGCATGATGGTGTTCGGAGTAATCCGGTAAGGATTCATCATCCAGCGCATATAGTGATCATAGCGCATCCGCGATCGAGATAAAATAAGGTTCACACCTTGCCCTTCGAAGACCGCCGTGGGCTTTTGTTCACCTACGCCGTGACAGGTTATGCACAACGTACTAACAATCTTCCCGCCGACTTGTTTCAGCTGCTTTTCATCATGAGGATTTGACTCATCCTCAATCGCCGAAAACACTCCACATGAGCCTGAAAGTCCTGATGCAAAGGAATTTGCACGAATGGCAAAGCTTGGCATGCGGGCTTTCATCCATGGCCGAGGTTTTTCCACCACTTTCCCCGCCAAAAAGGCGGCGAGCCAGTTTTCCCTAAGTTTTTCACCGGCAAAAGACAGATCGGGCGGAGCTCGGCTGGCCGCGTGTGCCTGCACCAAGTTACTCACAGAATCAGGAATGTCACCATCCTTTGCCTTCAATGAGGAAACCTCTTTCGAAAAGGCTTCCCACAAGCTCTCTTTTCCGTCCCGCTCATGACAAGCCACACAACGCAATTCCTCAAACTGACGGTTCGCAAATTCAGGAGGACTGTGACGCTCAAGAGAGCCATCCCTCTCCTGAAGAAATATAGCAATCGCTGATCGTTCCTCTTTAGATAAAGGAAATCGAGGACCTTTTGAACTTTCGCCAAGACAACCCGCTCCAGTTAAAGCACTTAATTTTTGAAGGCTCGTGGAGATCAACTTATTTTCACAAGGAAGCTCGTGACAGGCTACGCAACCACGACTCGAAGCAAGGATCTTGCCCTTAGCCGCATCACCCTTTGACGCGGTGATGGTAAGAACGGGAGAGTCAAACTCTTGAAGAAAAACAGCAAGATTTGCTGCCTCCTTTTTGGAGAGACGAAAGTTCGGCATGCGGATCCAAGGATAATGCTTATCGGGTTCGAGGAGAAAGGCAGCCAAGCTCCCGGGAAGGTATTTTTGCCCAACGCCCACAAGGGAAATCCTACTGTCCTCAGCGATAGTATTATTTTCGCTAAGGGCATGGCATGAAATACACCCTAAATCCGCAAATAAAACGCCACCGGATTTGCTATCTCCAAGAACTACTTGTTTCTCAATATTTTCATTTTTCAGACTACCAAGAAAGGCTGCAAGATGTGAAGATTCCATGGGGGAGTGAACCATTTTGGGCATTCGCGCCGCATGATTTATTGTTTGCGGATCGAGAATCCACTTTTCCATCCAAGCCTGATTTAGTCGTGAGCCCACTCCGATGAGGGAGGGCCCCATGGCAAGAACTTCGGGCATTGCCGTTTTCTGGTTAAAAGGTTCATCGGGCAAATGACAACGAAGACATCCGCGAGAAGCAGCGAGAAAACGACCTCGCCTTAAAAGGGAAGATTTTTCTAGAAGTTCTGCCGTCTTCCCAGTCGAAAAATGGGCCAGTGACTTTGGAGGCATCGACTCTCGGGCAAAATCCCGCCCCTTCCAGAAAAGACGGAAGCGCGCCAAACCTGAATCTGCACTCGAGTAACGAAGCTCAAAAGGATGCTCTCCTCCATTCAGCCGCAAACGCTCCGACTCCGCGGTCGAAAGGTCTTCCCCCTCCGACTCGAGTACCTTTTCGCCATCTAAGAGAAGAGAGGCTTTGCCAAATCCCTCAAATGAAAAGTTGATGCGCTCGCGTTTCTCCAACAAAATAACGCCACGCCAAACCGACTCAAATGGACCTGCATCAACAAAAGCCGAAGGGGGTTCATTTTTATCGACTCGAAGCGCCACACGGCGCTCTAGGCGATAGTCGATAGATTTAGAAGCTTTGCCACGGATTTCTAAAACTACGCCTGGAAGAACAGATGTATCCGCACAGAGAAAATTGGTTGCGACAATGATCGTCGCCCAAAACAAGGGTAGACGAAACATGGAGCTCTAAACGTTAACGAGCTTCCCGGTACTGTCTCCGAGCGCATCTGCGTCGACACCCATCCGCTCGAGTAGAGATAGATAAAGATTGGCCAGAGGTTCGCCCTTGAAATCATGGCGGCGACCGGCACTCAATCCGGCAGCTCGGCCACCTGCGAGGAGAATGGGAAGTTTTTCGTGACCATGACGATTACCGTCACTTATACCGCCGCCATAAACAATCATGCAGTGATCCAGCATAGACGAACCGTCGACCTCTCGAACGCTTTTGATTTTCTTTAGGAAATAAGCAAATTGGTCGGCGTAAAAACGATCAATTTTGGCCAATTTGGATACCTTCCCCTTGTCGTCGCCATGATGAGAAAGAGAGTGATGACCTTCGGGGACACCTATGTCGGGGAAGCTGCGATTACTTCCATCGTGGGCAAGAAGGAAGGTGGCCACTCGCGTTGCATCTGTCTGAAAAGCCAAGGCCATGAGGTCAAACTGCACACGCAAGTGCTCGCCGTAGTCGCTAGGAATTCCTTCGGGTTTCGGATAGGTCGGTTTTTTGGAATCCAAGTGTTCGGTTTTTTCGATTCGCTGCTCCAATTCGCGTACGCTCGTAAGGTACTCATCGAGCTTGGAGCGATCGGTACGCCCAAGATCACGCTGCAGACTCTTGGCATCTTCAAGGACGAAGTCGAGGAGGCTTTTTTCATGACGTAGACGCCGAGTCCGACCTTCAGTCTGCTCTTTGGTAAGCCCGTCGGAAAAGAGACGCTCGAAAACTGATCGGGGATTAGCTTCGGGCGGCATAGGCAGGGACTCCGTCTTCCATGCAAGGTTGTATTGATAGGCACAACTGTAACCGGAATCGCAACCGCCTGACAGGCGAGCGCGATCCGTACTCAATTCCAGAGAAGCAAATTTGGTTTCCTTGCCGACATGCTCGGCGGCCAATTGGTCCACAGACACTCCGATGCGAATATCCGACCCGGCCGTCTTGCGAGCCTGACATCCCGTCAGAAAAGTGGCGTTGGCTCGAGCATGATCCCCGCCACCATCTCCGTTTGCATTGGCTTTCTTGTGATCCAATCCTTCCAAGGCTTGGATATCACTTTTAAAGGGTTCGAGGGACCGCAGTGATGGGGATAGATTGTATTTGCGGCCTTCGCCAGTTGTTCGCCACTGGGGAAGAATTACGCCATTGGGTATGTAGGCAAAGCCCATCCGCAAGGGAATGGATTTTGATTCCCCGGCTTTCGCTGCCATCGCTTCCAATGGCGGCAACGCCAAGGCAGCCCCTAAACCGTGCAGGAAAGTCCGTCGTGATAAGGTGAAATTTTTCACTAAAAAAGTAAATTCTAATATAGCCCGAACCTGCATCTCGGGCAAGGTCAATGGACGTTTCGTTAGAAGGTTTATTCCGGGGGCTGAAGTAGCTAAGGGTTAGTGCTTTGATTTGAAATGTCCGTATTTAAGCTACTTGTAGAGGTTTTGATGGTTGCCTCCATTGAAGCGCCATTCGCACTC
>CALBIN010000441.1 GCA_937893275.1 uncultured Opitutia bacterium
AAGTCAACCTCTCTCATGGTCTCCTTGACTTCGAGGCACGCTTGCACCTTTTGGGAAACATACCCTTGGTTAGCAAGTTGACTCAATTGGCCGATCCTTTGTCTGCCTTGGGCAATATAAAAATCGGTGGTTCCTTTGATGAACCAACATGGAACGTCCAATTTCGTCCTGGAAAGGCACCGCTAGAGGTTCTTTTTCCAGATGGATTACCGCCACCAAGGAAACCCAAGGGAGATTAGAAGAATTTCCTTAGACCTAAACATTCACCAAAAGATGAAGCCATTAACGCCCAAAAGTGTTGAAGGAATGATGGGGAATATTCTGATGTTGCGTGAATAAGGTTTTTGGAATTTGGATAAGAACGACTAAACGCGAATCACAGTAACCTTTTATCTAGGAGACATAAACTTTGGACCTAACCGACCTCAAGGGAATCATTTCCCTCATGCAACGCACAGACCTTACGGAGTTGGAGATCGAAGTACAAGATCTCAAACTACGTCTGGCACGCCCCAATGCCAACACTCAGACAGCATTAACTCAAATCCCAGTGGCTCATCTGCCGCCAACCCCTGCAGCAACCGAAAAACCAAATTCGAACGAGAATCTGCAGGCAAAAGACAACCAGAATTTATTCAAATCCCCAATGGTTGGAACATTCTACCGAAGACCTGGACCGGAAGAGCCTTCCTACGTTGAAGTAGGTTCTAAAGTGAAAGCAGGAGATGTTCTCTGAATCATTGAGGCAATGAAGGTGATGAACGAAATCAAGGCCGACACCGCCGGAACCATCGATGAAATTTTTCACGAAGACGGCGACACCGTCGAATACGGCCAGCCTTTATTTAGGATTACATAATCTTTTCGCAGAATGATTAGTAAAGTCCTCATTGCAAACCGCGGGGAAATCGCCCTGCGAATAGCCCGAGCGTGTAGAGAATTAGGCATAAGGACCATCGCGGTCTATTCCGAAGCCGATGAACAATCTCTTCACGTCCAACTGGCAGACGAAGCCATTTGCATTGGCCCTCCCGCAAGTGCAGAAAGCTATTTGAGAGGAGACCGGATCATGAGTGCGGCTGAGATAGCGGATGTCGACGCCATCCATCCCGGATACGGCTTTCTCTCTGAAAACGCCGACTTCGCGGAGCAATGTGAAGCCTGTAACATTCTTTTCATTGGTCCACGTTCGGAAACCATTCGAAAGATGGGGGACAAGGCTCTTGCTCGAGAAACTGTTTCGAAGGCGGGAGTTCCGATTATTCCCGGAAGCGACGGACCTGTAGAAAACGAGAAAGAAGCTTTGAGAGTCGCCAAAAAAATTGGGTTTCCGGTCATAATCAAAGCGGTGTCCGGAGGTGGCGGACGAGGAATGCGCATTGCACACAACGCAGTATCTTTCACAAAAGAATTCCTCACCGCAAAGATGGAAGCAGAAAAAGCGTTCGGTGATGGCACGATGTACGTAGAGAAATATCTAGAAAGCCCTCGGCATATAGAATTCCAAATACTTGCCGACAAACACGGCAAAATTTTGCACCTAGGAGAGCGAGACTGCTCTGTACAGCGAAGACATCAGAAGGTAATTGAAGAAGCTCCATCGCCTTTCTTGGACAAGTCGCTACGTAACCGGATGGGGAAAATTGCGATTAAAGCTGCCGAGGCCGCTGAATACGAAAATGCCGGCACAATCGAATTCTTAGTAGATGCGAAAGGTAATTTCTACTTTATAGAAATGAACACCAGAATACAGGTTGAGCACGGTGTCACCGAGGAAGCTACGGGCATCGACTTGATCAAGGAGCAAATACAAATAGCAGATGGACAACGCCTAGGTTTCGACCAAAAGGACGTGATCCTCTCCAAGCATGCAATAGAATGTCGGATATGTGCCGAAAACCCTGCAGCCAATTTCGCTCCATCTCCCGGAGAAATAACACTGTACTACCCTCCAGGCGGTCATGGCGTAAGAGTTGACTCTCATGTCTACGGAGGTTATACGGTTTCTCCACACTATGACAGCATGATTGGAAAGCTCATGACTTACGGACGGACAAGAAAAATAGCCCTAGACCGTATGTATCGAGCCTTGAGCGAGTATCTCATTCGCGGGATTCATACCAATGTTGGTTTGTGCAAATCCATCGTCGTAGATCCCGCCTTTCGCCAAGGAGAGGCAACAACCAGCTATGTCGAGGAATTCTTGAAGCGAGCACCCAAAGAATTATTTGAACCCAAGTAAATAAATCATGGCCACAAAAAAAAAGCTAGATGTCTCTGAAGACTTCTCCATCCCCACTCTGTCCGATGAGTCAACAGACCTCGGTGATATCCGAATCAACCATAGCGTTGTTGCGGGCATCGTCCGCTTGGCTACCAAATCGGTTCAAGGAGTGGTATCAGTGGGAGGTGGTGGAGTCGTTGAAGGAATCACCGATTTCTTTTCCAAAAAAGAATCAGAGCGAGGAGTAAAGGTATCAGAAAGTCAACCGGCTGGTGGCTACGAAATCGAAGTTCGAGTGGTCTTGGAATTCGGGGTAGACTTAGCCAAGACTGGTTTTGCGATTCAAGAAAGCATCAGGGATCAGATTCTGGCTATGACTGGAAACCCCGCGTCAAAAATTGACGTCATTATCGACGACATCAAAATGGATGTTTCAGAAAAGGATGAGTTGTCGGACTATGTGGACGAACAGTCAGTCGGCTAAATCTCCCCCCTCAAATTCCTTATGGAAATCATTTGCACCCAGTTTCTTCCCTCTGAAATATGGGAAATCACTTTTTCCGAGGCCATACGCGAACCCTTCTATCAGGCAGCCTTGGCACTACTCTTTTTTTTACTCCTATTGCTGTATCTTTTAAGGAAGTTTCGCCGCGAACTCATTCTCGCCTTTTCAGACGAAGAAGGTGCCGTACAAATCACGCCAAACGCACTTCACGAACTCGTCAGAAAATCTTGCGAAAACCTCGACGCCGTACACTCCCCCACGACAAAAATCGTACACCTTCGGGGAAAACTGCGTCTACACGTTCGTCTCAGGGTGGACGCCGACTGTAATATCAAGGAAACTCGATCAGCCCTTCGCGAACGTGTTGAGCATGTCCTAGTCGGCAATCTCGGCCTTAAGAATTTCGGAGGCGTAGACGTCGTTGTCAAAGGTTTCCGCGAGAACAAATAGACCCAAAAGGGATTAATACCCGACAAAAAGGCAGATGTTTAATGGCTTGATCTGACACCATCAGTTGACTGCCCCTAGCAAACAATCGATTTAGCGACGAAGGGCAGGTTTTCCGATGGAGATCGATACGGGACGACCTCGAACCTCTGCAACCCAACCCTGATTCATTCGTTGGGTCCAACATTCGGATTGAATCCAAGCGATCCCGATGGGTTTACCCAACAAAGGCGAGTAACCGCCGGATGTAACCCGACCGACTGCGATATCCTCAAACATAATGGCGTCACCCTCCCTAGGAATACGACGGTCTTCCACGACATAATGCCCCAAACGTCCGGCAGGACCATTCTCCTTTTCTCCGAGCAAGGCTTCACGACCTACGAAACCTCTTGGTTTATCCCACTTCACGGACCATCCAAAACCTGCTTGAACGGGAGTAATCCGGTCAGACAGTTCGTGCCCATGCAAAGGTAACCCGGCCTCAAGACGAAGACTATCGCGTGCAGCCAAGCCAGCCCAGCGAAGACCATAAGATTCGCCCGACTCTACAAGAGCCTCTGCCCAGCGATGAAGGGCTTCGCTCCGGCAATAGATTTCGAAACCATCCTCTCCCGTATAACCGCTACGAGCTAAAAGTACGGGAGAGTCAAAGACATCAACCTCGGTGAAATGCATCTTACCAATAACACCAAGGTCCACACCCGCCGATTGTGAAACAATTGCCGATGCATCGGGACCTTGGACGGCAAGCTGACCGTATTTCTGCGACAGATCAACCACTTCACAGTCAAAACTAGTCGCGAGATCCTTCAAGTAATCGAAGTCTGTTTCAACATTCGAGGCATTGACGCATAAGAGGTAGTCATCGTTGCTCCTTTTGCACGCAATAAGGTCATCGATAACACCGCCGGCCTCGTCACACATGGGAGAATAGACAGCTTGACCGACGTCTGCAGTCGAAATCCAATTGGTTAGGGCATAGTCAAGAAATAGACCGGCATCGCTACCAAGCACTTGGATTTCCCCCATGTGGCTAACGTCGAAGACCGCTGCTGCTTTACGTGCGGACATGTGCTCCTCTACCGAACT
>CALBIN010000442.1 GCA_937893275.1 uncultured Opitutia bacterium
AGAAATAATTATAGTGCCCTGCTCGAAAGGCGCAGCGGCTTCCACGGAACCAAAAAGATTTTTGAGGTCGAAACTTTGCCCTTTCACGAACACACCCTCTAAATCGGACAAGTCCTTGAAGCCCATGTGACGACCATCGGCTGGGAAAATGGCGACGTCTTCAGCTCGAGAGATGGGTCGAGTCGCTGGTTTTAAGCGTCTTACGAAAAAATCATTGAACGAGGCGAAGGAGTCGGCATTCTCTGCAAACTCGTTAACATCCAAGCCGTATTTGGAGATGAATCCAGGTATCAACTGTCTGCTGTTAGGCTTGCTCATGCGATAACCATACCAGCGGGAGAACCAAGACCTTTTTACGGCGAGCCAAAGGAGCAAGCGACCGAACGGATTACCGTATATCCTACGCAACCACTTTTCGCCATAAACTTGCTCGATCAATTTTTGCTTCGAGTGACGGTCAAAGTATTCGATCGGATCTTCGCTCATTATTTTGCGTTAACGTGGCGTATTTGTTCTTTCATCATATTCATCTTTTCCAGAAAGATTGTTCCTATCTTGAAGCTGACAAAAAGCCCATCACGAATGTTCAGCTTTGTTTTTACCAGTGGAGCGGTGTGCTGATTATTGTTGAAGAAAGAGGGAAATCCTTGACTCGCTCTTTGGATGGTCATCCAAAGAGTAGATAAATGACGATCCAATCGCAGTTTTCACTCCCTGCTTTACAGCATCCACCGACGCTCGATTCGTCGTTTCAACCTGCCGCTGTTTGGAATCGCTCCTATGCTCAACTGGTTCTAGGTACTGAATCCCCTGTGTCCATTCATTTTGCATTGGAGCAGGGAGAGGATTCTGTCTTGAGGCATACCTCCGCGGTCCTTCCCGAAGGGCACCCACAAGCATTTTTGAACTTTCGTTACACGGAACGTCTTTTGAAGTTTCTGCTCTGGTCGAAAGGTGGAACTCGAATTCATTTCGACGGTCCTGTCGGACTTGGGGTAGCTTTGAAGAAGCATTTTTCAGATACGCCAACTGGTTGTTTCGATGCTGACTTCATGTCTCGGGTGTATGAAACTCCCTTTGAGGTAATCCTAACCTCCGACCTGCCATCTGAGCAAAGCTCGACCCAAAAACTCGGTCGTAATCTCGCCGGTTGCCGAATTGGTTTTGATCTTGGCGGAAGCGACCGCAAGGTGGCTGCCGTAGTCGACGGGAAAGTGATATTCAGTGATGAAACGACATGGGATCCCTATCATAAGGAAGACCCCAAATATCATCGCGATGGTATAATGGACTCTTTGAGCAAGGCTTCCAATCATTTGCCCAGAGTTGATGCCATTGGCGGGAGCTCCGCTGGAGTGTACGTAAACAATCAGCCAAGGGTAGCATCCCTTTTTCGTGGCGTGCCGGATCCTCTCTTCGATTCAAAAGTGAAACCGCTTTTCCGCGATCTTGCTCACGAATGGGCTGTTCCGCTCGAAGTCATAAACGACGGAGACGTAACTGCTCTTGCAGGTTCTATGACACTCGGGGAAAATGCCGTACTCGGACTTGCTATGGGCACCAGTGAGGCGACGGGGTATGTTAATGCTGAGGGGAACGTGACCACTTGGTTGAACGAATTGGCCTTTGCTCCCGTCGACTACGCCGAAACTGCTCCTGCCGACGAATGGAGTGGGGATCGCGGTTGCGGTGTACAATATTTTTCTCAGCAGGCAGTGGGCCGACTATTGGATCCTGCGGGTATTGAATTGCCATCGGATTTACCTCTTCCCGAAAAGCTTGTTGAGGTTCAAAACCTCATGAAAATGGATGATCCAAGGGCACGCAGGATTTACGAGACCATCGGCTCATACTTAGGCTATGGGGTGGCCCACTATGCAGACTACTACAATCTTCGACACTTATTGATTCTTGGTCGAGTGACAAGCGGCGAGGGCGGCGAAATCATTCTTTCGAAAGCTCGCAAAACTCTCTTCGCGGAATTCCCCGAAGTGGCAGAAAAGATTGCTTTCCACGTGCCAGGAGAGAAAGACAAACGTCACGGGCAAGCCATTGCCGCCGCTAGTCTGCCAAGCTTTTAATCCAACCCAATATGTCCAAGAACCCTTACCTTTCATTCGCCTCTTCCTTTCGGCAACTCGTGGAAAAAGGGGTTGATCTACCACTTGGTGGGATAAAGAAACAGCCTCGCCCGAAGCTAGCGGAAAATGCCCCCGTCGTACTTGTCTTCTCCCCGCATCCCGACGACGAATGCATTATCGGGAGCCTTCCACTTCGCTTAATGCGAGAAGCAGGCACTCGGGTCGTTAACATAGCCGTCACTCTTGGTAGTAATAAGAAACGACAACAACCCCGTCTCGCCGAACTGAGGAATGCCTGCGATTATCTCGGCTTTGAGCTTCAAGAAACATCTCCAAATGGGCTTGAACGCATCACTACTTTCGCCCGCAAGAACGAACCCGAACATTGGGCTGCAGCTGTCGAGAGCATCGAAGCCATTTTATCGGATTGGTCTCCCGAAGCCATTTTCTTTCCTCACCTTCTCGATTGGAATGGGACTCATGTTGGAGTTCACCATCTCGTTATGGATGCCCTTGCCGCTCTGTCTTCTCATTCCCTTCCGCTTCTTGTTGAAACCGAGTACTGGGGACAGATGCATTCTCCCAATCTTATGGTGGAATCTTCCGAAGCCGATCTTGCAGATCTACTAGCCGCACTATCTCATCACGTCGAAGAGGTTCGGCGAAATCCTTTCCATCTTCGCATGCCTGCATGGATGCAAGATAACGTCAGACTTGGAGCCGAAGTCGTGGGAGGTCAAGGTGGCGAAGCTCCATCTTTTGATTTTGCTACACTCTACAGGGTCGGACGGTTTCTCGACGGTATCTTTGAACCCGCTTGGAGTGATGGAAAAATGCTTGCCAAGGATGCCTCCCCCGCCTCTCTCTTCGACTTTCTCGAGGTGTGATAATTTTTGATTATTCTCTTCGTGAGGGGGATTTCGGCTAAATGCAAAAGGCTTCGCCATGAATGTTTTTCAAGTTGTCTCTTCCGTACTATTCCGCCGAGCTGAAGAGACAAAAAAGCCCATATTTCAGGATCAGATGACTAAGAAAAGCATTCCTTTGATCGGTTGCGCTTGAATTCCTGAATTGTCTGTCTAGGATTGTTAAACTTTTCCTATGAGTGAAATAGAAATAATTAAAACCAAAGTAGATTACACTGAACGCATCTTGGCTGAAATCGACAATTGCCTTACCGCAACCGATTTAGGAAAGCGCGAGAAATACCAAGGCAAAGTCCGAGATCGATACGATTTAGGAGACGAGCTCCTTCTCGTCACTACCGATCGTCAAAGTGCTTTTGATCGCGTCCTTGCCTCCATACCATTTAAGGGTCAAGTCCTTAACCTTACTGGTGCCTGGTGGTTTGAGCACACGAAGGACATCGTGGCTAACCATGTATTGGGAATTCCCGACCCCAATGTCACTGCGGCAAAGAAGTGTGAGGTTTTTCCGATCGAGTTTGTCGTCCGTGGATTCATCACTGGAAGTTCGGCGACTTCGCTTTGGACCGTCTATAATAATGGGGATCGAGAATATTGTGGACTGTCTTTCCCCGATGGCTTGAAGAAGAACCAACGCCTTGACGTTCCTGTCCTTACTCCAACGACTAAGGAGGAGGCTCATGATCGACCGATTTCCCCTGCGGCCATCGTGGAGGAAGGTTGGATGACTCAAGAAGATTGGGATGCGGCCTCACAGGTGGCTCTTGAGTTGTTCAAGCGCGGTCAAGAGACAGCGTCTCGAAACGGTCTTATTTTGGTCGATACTAAATATGAGATGGGGAAGGATTCTAACGGCACTCTCACTCTAGTTGATGAAATCCACACGCCCGATTCCAGTCGCTACTGGATAGAAGAGACCTTCGAAGAACGTTTTGAAGCCAGTCAAGAACCGCAAAACGTGGACAAAGAGTTTCTCCGCCTTTGGTTCAAAGACAACTGCGATCCCTACGGCGACGAAGTCCTTCCTGCAGCCCCGAGGGATCTTGTAGTTGAGCTCTCTCGTCGTTATCTCTACCTTTACGAAAGAATTACGGGAGAACCTTTTCCTTTTCCTGCGACGGGAGAACCCGTACAAACACGTATGGAGAAGAATCTTTCCGCCTATATCTAAAAACTGTAAAACTGTAAAAATAGACTCATGAAAGTCATACTCATTCTTGGTTCCACTTCAGACGAAGGGCACGCTCAAAAGATAACCGCTTCCCTTGATGAATTTGGGATTGCTTGGGATCAACATGTTGCCTCCGCTCACAAGCAACCTCGGAAAGTGCTCGAAATCCTAGATTCCAACGCCAACGAGGAATCTATAGTTTATGTGACAATAGCAGGCCGTTCGAATGCCTTGTCCGGATTTGTCGCCGCCAATTCGGAATTCCCGACAATCGGTTGTCCTCCGTTCAGCGACAAAGTGGATATGCTGGTAAATATTCACTCCACCTTGCAAATGCCCAGCAACACCCCGGTATTAACAGTTCTGGATCCCGGAAATTGTGCTCTTGCGATTAAGAGAATTTTCGGGAAATAAATTGTCAGTTAGCCCCCAACAGCCACCTTATTAAAATCCATTTAGCATCACTACTGTTTCTCTCGGCCGCGATCCTGGCGGCAGAAGTAACAGAGAAAGAGATCAATCGAAAGTCGAAGGGATTGCGGTCAAGCACATCTACCGAGACGAAATTAAGATCTTGGAAGTGGCATCACCAACCAAGGATGCTCCAGCCGTCTACGCGAACACGACCTACGCGAACATCGCCGATTCTCTTCCGCTCTACAAATACCAGAAATCCAAATCGGGAGGTTCATTTCAGCGGTTGAATTTCGTGAATATGAATCACGCCGTCAAACTGCACTCTTCTGGAGATGGTACGATAGAGACTATCTTCGTTTACACAGCAGATTTTAAGAAGACCGTTGAGGCTTTCCACCTAAAGGAAGGCCAATTGATACCATTTTCGGATAAGGAATTGTCGGCTCGCCGTCTCGCCAGAAAAGAGAGCTAACAAGGCGTCGATCCTAACGCCTGACCCGCTGCGAATCGAAATCCCATGACCATTTAACCGTTACCCCAAGGGTTGGAGCTCGCCCTCGGTTAGGCGTAGGATGACTCAGCCGGTCTCGAGATTGCCTACAGCCTCCATGATGGCATCGGCAACTATTTGGGATCGTTTAGCCGTTTTGGGTCCGGGATCAAGAGTTTCGATTTGTAACAAAGGACCGTAAACGATTGTCAGTCGTTTACCGATCTTTGGCCACTTGCAACCTTTGCCAAGTATCTCAAAACCTCCAATTACGCGTGCGGGCAATACGGGAACGCTTGCCTTGATTGCAATTAAGCCGACGCCGGCTTTAGCTGGCTGTAAGGAGCCGTCAAGGCTTCTTGTTCCCTCGGGGAAGACAAGCAATGGCGACCCCTGGTCGAGCACCTTCAAAGCTTTCTTGAAGGACGAGACATCAGAACTTTCTCGGTCAACGGGGATGGAGTTAAAGGCTGTTATCAATTTTCCCAACAAACCCTTGAAGAGAGATTTTCTGGCAAAATAGTGAAGATCTCGAGGTACTCGGCAACCCAATGCAGGTGGATCAAAAAAGCTGACGTGATTGGAAGCCAGCAGAAAGGCGCCATCACTCGGCACATGTTCCAATCCCGAAACGCGAAAGCGGTGAAAGAATTTAAAATAGAGAAAGGAGATCGTTTGGGCGCAACGATATAGCAAAGTCATGACCTCGCCTTCTCCGCCAAGTCCAGCACCTTGCCGACGACTTGATCGATGGAATGCCTACCTGTATCTATGACGAGTGCCCCATCGGGGCAGGCTAGGGGAGCGTTCTTGCGAGTGGTGTCCATTTTGTCGCGGAGTGAAATGGCATCGGTTTGCCCCTCGGCTTCCCTGCGTCTCTTACGTTCTCTTTCGTCGGCTTGTAGAAAAACCTTTACTTGGGCATCAGGATATATGACCGAACCTATGTCGCGTCCCTCCATTACCAAACCGGAGAAACCTGCCGATTCGGCAACTTCCGCGAGTGATTGTTGGTATCCGAGAAGTTTTTCACGAACATCCGGTCGGGCAGCGAAGAAAGATACGTTTTCGTTGATTAGATCGGAGCGGAGTTCGTTCTTGTCGGGCACCTTTCCATCCAAGCGAATTCGACCTTGGTCGTCTGTTATCTCTGTATCCAGAGTCAATGCCCCAAGAACTTCTCCCAATCTTTCGTCATCGGCGGACACCTCCTTCTCCAGCAATTTCAGGCAAAGGGCTCGATAGTGCGAACCTGTATCGACATGCATAAGGCTCATTGCTTGAGCCAGTGTTTTGGCGGTTGTGGATTTGCCGGATGCGGCTCCGCCATCGATCGCTAAAATAATGAATTTTTCTTTCATTGCGGGGCAAGGGAGAGTAAGCGAATTCGTTCCAACTCCTCGAAAAAGTTGGGAAAGGTTTTTGCACAACACATTGGGTCTCGTACCGTTAACCATGGTTGTCCATTTCCTAGAACATCGGTCGAGCCTAGAATGCCAAAGCTCATGGCGACTCTGTGATCATGGTAAGTGTCTATACAAACTCCTTCCAACGCTTTACGTCGAAGGTTTTCAAGACTCGGGGTAATGGTTATTGAATCATCGTCTTCCAAGACTTTTTGGCCGAGTTTTCGTATTTCATTAGCCATCGCAGAAACGCGGTCCGTTTCTTGTTTTCGCGTATGTGCAATTCCTGAAATTGTGGTATTTCCCTTAAGAAGTGGAGCAAGTGCGGCAAGAGTTAAAAAGGTGTCTGATATATCGTTGAAATCGAAGTCCTTCCCTTCCAGTTTCGCCTGTGCCTCGGTGCACGCTCCTTCACTAGTGAAATCGGCGTGAAGACCTGTTTCCTTAAGCACTTCGATAAATCCGACATCACCTTGAATGGAGTCTCTCTTGAATCCTTTTAAACTGCAGCTCCCTCCAGTCGCTATGGGAAGAGCTAGAAAATAACTTGCGGCAGTTGCATCAGGTTCGACCTGGTAATTCTCACTGCTCGAAGAGTATCCCTTGTTGGAGATCGTTTTGTAATTGTCTCCTTTAATAGAAAATGCTGCATTCCCACCCGAAAAATGATCGCACATTTTTAAGGTCATATCTACGAAAGGTTTGGAAACGGTGTTGCTTTTAAGCACTACCTCGACAGTTTCCTCGGCTAAAGGTGCAACCATAAGCATCGCAGAAAGAATCTGACTGCTTGCCGTTGCATCAACTACCCATGCCCCCTGCTTTATTCCTTGAGTTTCGATTACGAAAGGAAAATGTCCGTCTTTTTTCTCAAATGTGAAGCGTGCTCCTAGCTGTTTAAGACTATCGATTAATCCTTGCATTGGCCGCTCTCTCATCGCCTCTGTTCCGTCTAAACGATATTTCCCACCCCAACGAAGGCAAAGGGCAGCAGTTAAGAAGCGAGCAACCGTGCCTGCGTTTCCGACGAATAGATCACCCGACTGGTTCGGAATCCTTCCGGATTCTCCTTTCACAGTGATTTGGGAAGTTTGTTTATCGGTAGATACGGCGAAGCCTAGAGAGGTTAGAGCCTCAACCATGATCTCTACGTCATCGCTAAAAAGTGCTCCATCCAGAGTAACTTTTCGATTGCTTAGGGCGGCAAGAAGCAGGGCTCGGTTTGTAATGCTTTTTGAACCCGGTACTTTTGCCTCTCCTCTGCAAGGGGAGGTGAAGGGCGTGATGGAAATGGATTCGCTCATCAAGTATCTTTGGGTCTTTTCAGTTCGTCCCGGTATTCCTTGCCGGCATTGAGCCAAGATCGAATCTCGCTGTCGTTTTGCGTATGAAGAGCAGCACGCAGCAAACCGCAAGTTTCCTCGAAGGACTCAAGGGCTGAGAGAACGGCTTCACGATTTAGGAGAAAGATCTCTTCCCACAACTGAGGGTTGCCCGATGCGATGCGCGTGGTGTCGCGTAAACCTTGGCCCGCAAGCTTCCCCCAAGTCGAAGGCTTGTTGCTGAGGAGGTGACAGAGCCCAGAGGCTACTGCGTGCGGAAG
>CALBIN010000443.1 GCA_937893275.1 uncultured Opitutia bacterium
GCGTTATGATTCCGATATGTGTTTTCTTTTCCATTGGACTCATCTTCCGGTATTCCTAAGATTTTTTATCGTGTTTACTTTTTGTTTTAGAAAGTTCTTTTTGATATTTGGCCTTGCCGCCACTGTTTTTGGTGTGGATTTCAATCGTGAGGTTCGCCCTATCCTTTCCGAACATTGTTTTCAATGCCACGGATTGGACCAACAGGAGAGCAAGCTGCGGCTTGACTTCGAGGAGTTCGCCCACAAAGGCGGCAAATCCGGTTTGGCGGCGGTGAATCCAGGCAAACCCGCTCAAAGTGAAATTATCAACCGCGTGACCGATCGAGGCGAGGATCGTATGCCGCCGAAAGGTAAGGGGCTTTCCCAGAAGCAAGTGGCTACCTTGCGTCGCTGGATAGTGGAGGGCGGAAATTATGACAAGCACTGGGCCTATGTGGCTCCAAAGCGGCCCGACTTGCCAGTGGTGAAGGCTACCAGGCAAATCGCCAACCCCATCGACCGCTTCACTTTACGCCGCCTCGAGCAGCGTGGGCTGACCTTTTCCGAACCAGCCGACAAGGCCCGTTGGTTGCGTCGCGTAAGCCTGGGACTGCTCGGCTTGCCCCCCTCGGTAGAGCAGTTGGACGCTTTCTTGGCCGACGATTCGGAAAACGCTCGCGAAAAGGTGGTGGACGCCTTGCAAAAGTCGCCTCGTTACGGCGAGCATTGGGCCCGCCAGTGGCTCGACTTGGCCCGTTACGCCGACTCCAACGGTTTCCAGGCCGACCAATTGCGCGACAGCTGGGCCTACCGTGACTGGGTGATCGACGCGATGAATGCCGACATGCCGTTCGACCAGTTCACCATCGAGCAAATTGCAGGTGATATACTGCCCGAGGCGACTTTCTCCCAAAAGGTGGCGACTGGCTTTCACCGTACGCCCACCTGCAACGTGGAGGCGGGAGTGCATCCCGAGGAAAACCGGGTCAACCAAGTGGTCGACCGGGTTAATGCCACCGGCACTACTTGGCTGGGAACCACGATGGAGTGCGCCCAGTGCCACAGTCACAAGTACGATCCTGTTTCTCAGGAAGAGTACTACCAGCTCTTCGCCTTCTTCAACAACACGCCGCTCGAAGTGAAGGGCGGAGGGGTCATGTTCAATTTTTGGGGGCCCACCATGGACCTGCCCTCCGACAAGGGCCAAAAACCTCAGAGACAGGTTGCGGAGGCCGCCCTGCAGGCCAAGGAGAAGGAAATCGAGGCGGCCAAGAAGGATTCTGAAGGAAAATTCGAGGACTGGCTGGCTGCCGAAAAGAAGAAACTGGGCAAGGAGAATCCCGTGCCCCTATGGAACGTGCTCAAGCCGACCCAGTGGAAGTCGAGTGGCAAGGAACCTTTCACTCTCTTGGCTGACAATAGTTTGCTGGCGGGTGGGAAATCAGGAGAAAAGTCGATTTACGATATAGAGACGGAGGCCCCGCAAGGCAAATTGGCCTCAGTTCGTCTCGAAACCTTGCTCCATGACAGTTTGCCGAGCAAGGGCCCGGGGCGCAACCGGACGAACGGGAACCCCAACTTCGTGCTCACCGAGGTGACGCTCTCCCTAGTGGAATCCGGAAAGAAGCCCGTTCCGCTCAAGCTCGTCCGGGCCAAGGTGGACTATTCGCAGGGCAATTTTTCGGGCAAGGGGTTGATCGACGGTAAACGCGACCTTCGCAGTGCTTGGGCTATAGCCTCCGAGTTCGGCAAGCCCCATTGGGCCACGATGGACTTGGCGAAGCCGGTTGAGCCGGCTCCCGGCTCCAAGCTGCTCTTCAAGTTGGAACACCTCTACGGGGGGGGGCGCAACGTGGGAAGGCCTCGTTTCTCGGCCTCGTCGGAGCCCGCCCGTCAACCCGCTTTGCCCGAGGAGATCGCGAACCTCCTTCGAAAGCCCAAGCCAACTGCCAGGGAAAGCAAGAAATTGCTGGCTCACTATCTCAAGATCGACGACCAAGTAAACGAATTGGAGAAGGCGGTGGTCGAGGCCAAGAAGAAGGTCGATGCGATCAAGCCGGTCACCACCTTGGTCATGGTGGAAATGGACAAGACGCGGGAGACCCGCGTCATGTCGCGAGGCAACTACTTGGACCCCAAGCAAAAAGTGGCGGCTGGCACACCTGCCGCCCTACATCCCTGGAAGAAGGAATGGCCCGCCAATCGTCTCGGCTTCGCCCAGTGGCTGGTCGACCCCGCCAACCCGCTGGTGGCCCGCGTGACGGTCAACCGATGGTGGGGGCAATTCTTCGGAAGCGGCATCGTGTCGACGGAAGAGGATTTCGGTTCCCAGTGCGAACCGCCGACTCATCCCGAATTGCTGGACTGGTTGGCGGTGGAGTTCATGGAAAAGGACTGGTCGATGAAGAAGCTGCACAAGACAATCGTTCTCAGCGCCACCTACGGCCAAAGCTCGCGGGTCACTCCCGAGCTCCTCGAAAAGGACCCGAACAATTTGTGGTTCGCTCGCGGCCCACGCTTTCGTCTCACCGCCGAAATGATACGCGACAATGCCCTCCGCATATCAGGTCTCTTGAGCGAGAAAATGGGCGGCTCCCCGATTTATCCCCCCCAACCCGCTGGGCTCTGGCGGCAAACCGGACGCAACGAGCCGAAATACGTCGCCGCCACCAATCAGGACCGTTTCCGCCGCGGCATCTATGTTGTTTGGAGGCGAGCCGCCCCTTATCCCAGTTTCGTTAATTTCGACGGCCCGGATCGTTCCACCTGTCATCCCAAGCGCAGCCGCACCAACACTCCTTTGCAGGCTCTCACTTTGCTTAACGACGAGGCTTACGTCGAAATGGCCCTCGGTTTCGCCATACGCGTGCTCGAGGACAAACCGAAGGCAAGCCTGGAGGAGCGCCTACGTTACGCTTTTCGTCGCACTCTAGCCCGCGAGCCTGATGCCCGCGAACTGACCGTACTGCGCGAACTGCACCTAGGTGAACTGTCCCGCTTGACCGAGGACAAGCAGGCGGCCAAGACATTGCTCGATGGGATCAAGGCGGTGAAATTCTCCGCTAAGCTCGACCCGAACCAGTTGGCAGCTTGGTTTTTCGTGGCCAACGCCTTGTTGAACCTCGACGAAACAGTGACCAAGGGATAACGAATTTCATCTGTACTGCGTATTTTCATGAAATTTTCATCACCATTGTCATTGCGAGAAGCTTCGCGACGAAGCAATCCAGGCGGAACTTCAGCTTTGAAGACATATACTGGATTGCCGCGTCAGGCCACTAGCCTTCCTCGCAATGACAGGGTGGAGAAATTGTTCTCCCGAAGAGGAGTGAGTGTGAAATGGCTGTGAACGACCAAGTGCCTGAGCTTGCCACCCGCATGCGCAACCTGACGCGGCGGCAATTGTTCCAGCGCGTCGGCATGGGCGTGGGCGGTTTCGCCTTGGCCGACCTGTTGTCCCGCGACCTTGGGGCATCGCCTGCCACCAACCAAGTGAGCCACTTCGCCCCCAAGGCCAAGAGCGTGATCTATTTCCACTTGGTGGGTGCTCCTTCGCACCTCGACCTTTTCGATTACAAGCCGGAGCTCCAGAGGCGCACCGGCGAGCTCTGCCCCGCGGAAATGTTCGAGGGCAAGCAACTGGCTTTCATCCGCAAGCGCCCGACCTTGCTCGGTACCAGCAAGGACTCCAAGTTCAAGTTTCGCCATTGCGGGAAGTCAGGCATCATGATGTCGAACCTTCTGCCTCACTTGCAGACCTGTGCCGACGAAATGTGCTTCGTTCGCTCCCTTCGCACAGATCATTTCAACCATGCTCCCGCCCAAATGTTCATGCAGACGGGTTTTGAGCGCTTTGGCCGTCCCAGTCTCGGAGCGTGGGCCAATTACGGGTTGGGTACCTCCAATTCCGACTTGCCCGGTTTCGTGGTGATGGTAACCGGTCAGTATCCTGGAGCAGGCAACAGTGCCTTTGGCAGCGGATTTCTTCCCTCCGTCTACCAAGGGGTCGAGTTTCGGGCCTCGGGTGATCCCGTTCTATTCCTCTCCAATCCTCAGGGTGTCGGTCCGAAGGAACGTCGTAGAGTGGTCGAAGCGGTCAACAAGTTGAACCAGCGCCAATTCGACGACGTCGGCGATCCCGAGATCGCTACCCGCATCAGCCAGTACGAAATGGCTTATCGTATGCAGACTAGCGTGCCCGAATTGAAAGACCTTTCAGCCGAGCCCAAGAAGGTCCTCGAAGCCTATGGAGCCAAGATGGGCGGTTCCGGGTTCGCCAATAATTGTTTGCTTGCCCGACGCATGGTGGAACGAGGGGTGCGCTTCGTCCAACTCTTCGACCAAGGATGGGATCATCACGGCAGTGTGTTCCAGTCCCTTCCCGGCAAGGCAAAGCAAGTCGATCAACCCATTGCCGCTCTGATCAAGGACCTGAAAGAGCGCGGTCTCTTGGACGAGACATTGGTGGTCTGGAGCGCCGAGTTCGGACGAACTCCGATGGCTCAGGGCGACCGAGCCAAGATTGGGCGCGACCACCACAAGGAAGGCTTCACCGTGTGGATGGCAGGCGGCGGAGTGAAAGGCGGACACGTCTTCGGCTCGACTGACGAACTGGGCTATGCCCCCGCAGAAAACCCCGTTCACGTCCACGACTTCAACGCCACCATCCTGCACCTCCTAGGTATCGACCACGAGCAACTGACCTACCGCTTCCAAGGACGCAAATTCCGCCTTACCGACGTTCACGGTCACGTCATCCATGACCTCATGGCCTGAACCCAGGCGAAGAAGGATTGAAGTACCTATCTTCGCATCCTCCATCCAAGGAGCGTGTCCGGAAAGCGGAAGAGGCCAGCCAATAGTCGAGGTCGAGGCAGTATCTTCGCCAAAGCCCGAGCTTGTAGCCTTGCGCCGGATTACTCTGTTTCCTTGGCTCGCCCATCGGTGAAGACGGGTTGGACCCAGGCGTAGTGCTCTAACAAGGAACCATCTTTCCCTTTCACGCGACGCGTCACCTTGCAGCGAAGGTAGGGCAGGGTGACTTCGCAGGAAGCCTTGGCTGCGTTGCTCGTCCTTATGACTTTCCCCTTCGGGCCTATGAACTCGACCAAATAACCGGGTTTGCCTTCCTTTACTTTACGTCCGTAGAGAATGGGTGAGGCCAATTCCTTGGTGGTGGCTTCCTCGTCCACTTCGATCTCGATGCGCTTCGAATCACGGACGACTTTCTTGAGCATGACGCCGGAGGATGCGTAAAAGTCACCGCGAGTCATGGCTTTGGTGATGGCGTCTGAAGTGAGTTCCTTGGTCCGTACCATGACCCAGCCTCGGCCTGGGTTGGATTTGCCGGGGTTCCATTGGCCGAAGTGGTGGGCGTCGTCGGAACCTACGCCATAGATAGTCATGCCTTGGGTGAGAAGATCGTCCCACAGTTCTTCGGTGGAGGGATGCTTGTGATCGCCGAAATTCCGCACCGAGGGATGCCCGTTGTAGAGCTCGAAGAGGTAGAGCTTTTTGACTGGCAGCATGTCCTTGGCCTGCACCGCCCAGCCGAAGTTGGGATGATTGAGTATTGTGGCACCGCCGGCCTTGATGGTTTCGTCGACGTGCTTTTGAATGATCTTGGAGCGGTGCTCGTGGTCAAAGTGCCAAGGCACGAGGCGGTCCACATTCATGGCCGTGCTGTGCACCGTTTTGCGACCAGTGACCTCTTCCCCGGGCAGGAGCAGAAAATCCTCGCGGATTTCCCCCTTCAACTTGACCGTCTTGGGATCGATGAACTTGTTGTGTTCACTCAGGATGGCGAAGTGGTATCCGTGGTCGTGATACCATTGGGCCACGGTTGAAGGGGGGGAGTCTGCGTGTCCGCAGAGGGTGGTGTGGGCGTGGGTGTTGCCCTTGTACCATCGCACGGTTTGGCCAAGGCAAGGAAGGGCGAATATAATCGCGAGAAAGGTGATTTTCATGAGGCGTCTTCGGTGTGTTGTGCTATCTCTATTCTGCGAGGAGTGTTTCCAAGCTTTTCGGCACAGTCA
>CALBIN010000444.1 GCA_937893275.1 uncultured Opitutia bacterium
TCCCCATAGGTTCGAGAAGGCATTAACTCGGAAAACTTTGCTTTTTTCCATAACTCTGTGCGGCGTAGCTTGCCAAGCATGTAGACTGCCCCGAGGAACTGTATGATGATGGTGGCGAGGGCAAGCCCCTTGAGGCCCATGGCCGGGATACCGAATCCACCGAACATGAACCAGGGGTCCAGAACGCAGTTCAGAAAGAAACCTGCGATCAATACGTTCCTGAAAGGCTTGGTGTCACCTTGGGAACTCAGGCCTGAGTTAAAGATACCTTGAAGGTTTCCGAAGAGTGTGCCGCAGAGAATGACGTTCATGTAGTCGACGGCCATTTCGAGATACTCGTCTTTGGCTCCCAAGAACTGGAATAAGTGGGGCGAGACCAAGTACAGGGTTACCGCAACCACTACTCCGACCATGCATGCGAAGGAAATCGACTGAAGGCAGATGTGATGAGCCTTTTCTTGATCTTTTGCCCCGAGAGCATTTGTGATTAGGACCGAGCTGCCTGCGGAAATCCCGCTGTTCAAGGCCATTTTAAGGAACATCACGGGGAAACAAATGGAAAGTGCAGCCAAGGCCTCGGTGGAAATGAAACCGGCGAAGAAGGTGTCCACCAAGGTGTACATGGTGTTGAAGAATATGCCGACGCTCGCCGGGACGGCAATTTTTCGGACCAGTCCGGGAATGGGGTCGTTAGTGAGATCCATCCGAAAGAGATCGTTAAGGATGGGTGCTTCGCAAGACGTTTTCCTTGGGAGCCCACTGTCTTTGCCAAGCTGGGTATTGCTTGGCCAAAAGGTCTTTTGCGTAGTAACCGAGCCAACTGTATCCGTTGCGCCGTTCGTAGGAGATTTCAGCAATGGTTTCTTTGGGAATCCCGTCGCGGCTGCAGAATATCGGCTGGTTCGTCACGATTTCGTAGAATCGGGCCCAGATGGGTGGAGCGAAAGCATCTTCAATGACCACTTTGTTCCATCCCTTGGGCGTCCCCTTTGCTTCCTTCCGAATTTCTCGGATTCCAGTGAGCTTGGCGTCGTCGAACCAGCGAACGGCTCCTTGGACTGAGGCAATGATTCCGGCGACGGTTCGTCGATCTCCATCAGGAAGCGAACTACGCCGACTGATTCCGCTCCGCTGATGGAAGGCAGTTCATAACTTCGTGCCTTTCGAGCCACCAAGGTTTTTTCGTCGTGCTGGGTGCACCACGCGGTCTTCTTCCCTCTCACCACGATCTGGCATTTGAGGATACAGGGGATGCCTCGTTCAACTGCCTTGGCGCAACGCTCACGGAGCTCGTCGCTTACGAACGGATAGGCTTTCTTGTCTCTGAAAATGTCTCGCAGAGTAGACATCACACCTATCATGGCCCCGTCGTTAAAGGTGATGTGGGCGGAGTATCCGGAGGGTTTTGGGAATCGTTGGGGCCAACCACCATTAGCGTACTGAGCCTCGAGCATGAACTCGATACCCTTGACGGCGGCTTTGCGGTAGCGTTGATAGCCCGTTTTGAGGAACGCCTTGGCGAGGTGACGAATTTCGGTGTGGGTGGCACCATTGTCGAAGGTCGTGTCCTCGGTGCTTTTTTTGTCCTGTAGCTTTTTCTTTTCCGCTTCGCTCCTCCCGCTTTCCCGGTCGTAATTCTTGGGCCAACCCCCGCTATCCCTCTGGTGGCGCAAAATATTTTCAGCCTGATTCTCAGCGGAGAAAACTAAGCAGGGGAAAATTAACAGACAGATCGCAGGCAGGATGCTTTTCATGTGACCTACCTACTTCTTTATCTTGGTGATTACAGCAAACGGGGAAATCAAGAGGCCAAGAGTCAAAAAAATCGCGGGAATCTTCATTTCGTTTCCTAGTTCGCCTTTCTTTGCATCTTGGCAAGAAGGGCGGCCAGTTCATTGCGGGTGACTTGGTGTTCCGTATGTTCGGCTAAGTTATGGTATTCCATGGGATCCTCTTGGTAGTCGTAAAGCTCGACTCCGTGCTTGCCGCCCAACCATTCGGTGTAGCGGTAGCGTTCAGTCCGGACAGTTCGTCCGAGGGGATTCGCCTGATCTTTAGTCCTAAAGCCCTTGGGTCGGATTCGAGTGACGGTGTAGGCGGTTTCCTTGCCCTTTCGCTGTGGACGTTGGAGAATGGACAGCAGACTTTCTCCCATTAGGTGTTCGGGGGTGCTTAGACCACAAAGGTCAGCGAGCGTAGGGTATAGATCGACGAGTTCGGTTAGGGCCGAAGTGCCCATTCCCGCTGTGGTCATGCCGGGTGCCGATATGATTAGCGGTACTCGGGCACTGCCCTCGAACAGATCGCTTTTCTGCCACAAGCCATGATGTCCGAGGTGGTAACCATGATCCGAGAGGAAGACTACTATGGTACTTTCTTTCAGCTTTAATTTCTCAAGGGCATCGAGTACTTGTCCCAGACAGGCGTCCATGAGGGTGGTGGAAGCGTAATAGGCTTGAATGATCTCCTTGCGTTTTTCCATCGAAAGCCCACGTTGGTGGGGACGGTCCGGTAGGGCGGCGAGGGGAATGTCGCTACGGTCGCCCTCTTTTTCGAGGACTGGCTTTATCTTGTTCAACGGGTAGTGTTTGGCGTGATGAGTGGGTGCGACGTAGGGTGTGTGTGGACGATAAAATCCTAGGGCCAGAAAGAAAGGTTTTCCTGTTTTTTTCGGGTGATTTTTTTCGAGTAACCTAATGGCCTCCAAGGCGGCTTGGCCATCGGTGTGCTCCTCGTCCTTGGAATCGACGATTCGCCAGGAAATGGTGCCGCCGTACTTTCCCTTGACGAGGGTTTTGACTGGTTCCAACTGGGTTCTGTCTATGCCGATTGGGTTGACGGTTTCGTGCCAGGAGGCAGCGTCGTCTTCTCCGGGTGTGCCGATTTGGAGAGGTACTCCGTAATGATAGAGTTTGCCTATGCGGGAAACATGGTAGCCGTTATTCTTGAAAAGTTGCGGCAGGGTCACCAGATCGGGATGCCTTTGCCGAAAGTTGCCTGCGTTGGAGAGTACGCCGGTTTGCTCGGGGTAGAGCCCGGTGAGGAAGGATGACCGGCTTGGGTTGCAGACGGGATATTGGCAATAGGCTCGGTCAAAACGTAGACCACTCTTGGCCAATCGGTCGACGTTGGGTGAATGGACCAAGGGGTGACCATAGCATCCGAGGTCGGCGTTTAGATCGTCCACCGCAACGAAGAGCACGTTCGGTTTTGCCTTGGGCTTTGTGGCCAATGCGGACAGAACATGAGCATTGCCGATGTTTAACTGGGAGGCCTTTGCCTTGGGCAGAACATATCGAGCGATGGGCTTATGGGTTTCCGCTTCGCTAAGTTGCCAGACATGTGTCGCGAAACTGTTTATGTGCCGTTGATCGCCTGGCCGGAGGTGGGTCGTTTGAGATAGCTTGCCTTCGAAATTCACCCACTCGAGCCGTAATGTATGAACCGAGTAATTGTGAACAAAGAATTCGGTTCTCCTGTTGGAGAAACCGGACTGCTCGGCCTTCTTCGATTCGATTGGAAGAGGCTCGACTTCCGTGGCGTTTTCCGGGGCAAGGCTGACGAGGCCTCGTTCGAAGAGTTTTTGCCAGTCGATAAGGCGTCGAGGCCACTGGAAGGGTGATTTCTCGCCAAGGTCGAAGCCTTTCATATGAGGGGATGCTTGTTTGCGTTCGGACGGTTTGCGGTAGACCCATTTTCGTGTTCCGAGCACTTCTTCGATCAGCTTGGCGAGGGCGGGATCGTATGCCTGTAGTTCCTTGCGGGTATTGACGTGGTTGTGCTCGAAGTCGTTCTGGCGGTTCGATCCGTACCAGGACTGTACGCCCTCAGCCCAGTATTCCATTACGTTGGAAGCTGCGTAGGTGCCTTTCCAGAGCCCCTTCTTAATGGCTTTGGAGAAAACTTCATCGAGTCGGTTCTGAAAGGTGGAGTCGAGAACGTTCAATCCCATTATGTGGAAAGCATGGGCGAACTCGTGGATGAGAATATTTTCGGTTTCGTATGGATCGCCTGGAATCTCAATGAGATTCTCCTCGCCACAACTAACGCACGGCCGGTCGCTATCCGGATCGGCACCCAGTCCACGAGCTCGCTTGTCCCAATAAAGGTCGGGGTAGAGGTGGGAGTGTTCGGGTACGTCGGTGGTGTATTCATCACTCGCCATTATGGTTAGGCGAGTTTTGTTGGCGTTCATGATATTCAGCAGGTCGTCACGATTGCCAACAATTTGGCGAATAAGATAGCCCGCCTCACTCAAGGAATAGTTGGAGACTTTCTTCGACCCGACGATTGAAAAACCGCCTACGACCACACGTTTTTGGTAGAATGCGTCGAGGTCGAGGCGTTCACGCTCGTCATCTGGAATTGGCTTTACGGTGAGGTCGTCCTTCGCCTCCGTGAAGAGAACGGCAACGAGGGAAAGAAGAAGGAGCAGGATTGTTTTCATGGGGTTTGCGCCTTTCAAGAAAGGAACTTACTTGAGAAATGACTCGTGCTTGGGATTTCCACCACTGAGGATGTAGGCGACAAGGTCCTTTATCTCCTCTTTTTGCATCATGTTCAACAGGCCCGGGGGCATGGGTGAAACGGTGGATGGCCCAATGCTGGCGATGTCTGGACGGTTGACGTTGACTCGCTGATTGGGGTCGAACATGTCGGTGTTCAAGGTTACGCGTTCACCACTTAAATTAACCACTACGCCAGTCATGGCGTCCCCGTTTTTCATTTTCACGATGGTGGGTACGAATTGTTCGTTGATCTCCTTGCTGGGGTTGATGATCTGTTCCAACAGATCGTGGGTCGAGTAACGTCCGCCGGCACCGGTTAGGTCGGGCCCCGTCATGCCTCCTTCGTTTCCAAAGCGATGGCAGGCGAAGCAACCGCCGGCTGCAAACATTTTGCGACCTTGCTTGAAGTTCCTGCCTTTCAGTTCTGCGGTGGCTTCGCTTAGCTCTTCCAGTTTCCATGGCTTGACGTATTTCCTGCCGATCATCGACTCGGCCATGATTTCGAACGGTGTCTTGCTCTCGGGTTTCTGGGCTAGCAAGGTCTTGAAATCCGTTTGTTCCTCCTTGCTCAAACTGGCCACGGCGTCGTTGCGAATAAACTCGATGAACTTGCTGAAACTGGCGCCACCCCGATAATTGGCGGCCTTGAGGAACCAGTTGAAATAGGACGTTCGCAATTTCTTGTTCCAGCCGGCTTTAAGCATGCGAAGGGAGCGGGCATACTCGATTTGTTCTTCTTGGGTGGGAGCTGCCAGTAGCAACTCCATTGCTTTTGCTGCCGTGGATGGTGCTTGAAGAAACGTCAAGGTTTCGCAGAGCAACCAGTTCAGGTCGAAGGTGGGTGCTGGGAAATGAGGGTCCAACTGCTTCACGATCCAGTTGATCGTTGGTTTGTCTGGTTTGCCGAACCGCACGAGGGCGACATGATAGGTTCGGACCAAGGTCAGGCGTTGCTCCTCGTTCAATTGGTCCCAGTCCACTTGGCCGACGGATTGAAAGATTTTCTTGGCCATGGCCTGATCCAGAGGAGGATCGGTTGGTTGTCGGTTGGCGGGGTCGATACCCGTCACCTTGGCCAATCCAAGAAGTAGGGCGACGCGCTTGCCATAGTTCTTTTCCTTCAAGGCGCGGTTGGCCCACTTTTTGACGGGTTGATGCTGTACTGCCGTAAGGGCTGCCCAGCGCACGAAGCGGTCGCTGTGATCGAGGTGCGGCCAAGCAGCCTTTAGTGCCTTGGGGGCGGGTCCTTGGTGTAGTTCTTCCAAGTCTCGCCTCAACTGAGTAAGCTCGTTGACCTTTGTTCGGTGTTTCGCCGGTGTCGTGGATTCTTTGCCTGCATATGTGATGCGGTAGAGGCCGGACTGCACTTTTCTACCACCAATAGCGAAGTACATTGCACCGTCCCTTGGGTGAATGATTGCGTCGGATACGGGCAGTGGACTACCGGTGACGAAAGTTTCCTTGGTCGCGACGTAGGATGAACCTTCCGGTTTCATGTGGACGGCGTGTATTTTGCCCCAGCTCCAGTCCAGCAGGTACATGGCTTTTTGGTATTTTGCAGGAAACTTCGCCCCATAGCCAAAGGTTACGCCGGTCGGCGAACCCGGGCCCACGTTGATGACTGGCGGAAGGGTGTCGGGATAGAATTCCGGTCGCTTGCCGGTGCCGTTGCGCCAGCCCCACATCGACCCGCTGGTGACGTGGCACACGCGGGTGGGTCGATACCACGAAGTGTTGAAGTCATATTCCATGTCGGCGTCGTAGGTGAACAAGTCACCTGCCTTGTTGAAGGCGCCGTCAAAGATATTGCGATAGCCGGATGACACGATTTCCCAGTCTTTTCCGTCGGGAGAAATCTTGTATATGATTCCTCCCGGCGCCAAGCGACCGCGGTTGTGTCCTCGCCCATCGGGCATGCGTGGCAGCAGGTGGTCTTCTCCCCAATGCAAAGGGACCCGTGATGCGTCCGCCTCGATCGGTGTAGTGTTGTTTCCGGTGATTAGGTAAATGGATTTGCCGTCGGGTGCCAACAACACTGCATGAATGCCATGATCGCCGCGGGCCGTCATGCCGCGCAATTTTTCCACTTTGTCCAGTTGGTCGTCGCCGTTCGAGTCGGTCACGCGGTACAAGCCGCTCTCCATTTTTCGCTCGTAATCGTTGATTCCAACATAGAGTGCTCCGAAGGCCCAAAGCAAACCATTGGCGGCGCGTATTTTGGCCGGCACCTTCTCGATGTCCTTGGCTTGCAGGGGTTGGCTCGCAGATGGAGCGGGGAAACGATAAAGGCCGCCGAACTGATCGCTTGCAATTATGCGCCCCTTGCCGTCCACGCATAGGTTGACCCAAGAGCCCTGTTCTGCTTTCGGTACGGTGTAGAGCAATTCCACTTGGAATCCTTTTGGGACACTGAGTTTATCGACTGGCGTCGCCGTTGCCTCGAACTGAGCTTGGGCGGAGCATATGGTCGCGCAGACCGAGATGAAAATGAATGATAGTAGACGAAAAGATGAGTTCATAAGGGAGTGCAAGTTAGGAAAAATATAATTCTCGGCAAACTTTTCCTCTCCTTTTAAGAGAGGTTACCTTGAGGCAAGGCTCGGTTTCGAATCTAGATCAGCTCCCGCAGGGGCTGAATGTCCGAGTCGACCAAGTAGTGGGGGCGTCCGGAAACGTCAGTGACAGTATTGGCACGCGGATCCACTCCGAGACAGTGGTAGAGAGTGGAAAATACCTCTTGGAATTTCACTGGTCGATCGACTATTTCCCCGCCTTGCTTGTCGGTGCTGCCGATCACTTGACCGTGGCGCATGCCACCTCCTGCAAGCAATGCGAAGGATGTCTGAGACCAATGGTCGCGACTGTTGTTCTTATTTAATTTTGGCGTGCGACCGAACTCGCCCCACACCACGACCGACACGTCTTTGTCCATTCCTCTATCGTGTAAATCGGTTATAAGGGCAGACAGACCTTGATCCAGTAATGGGAACTCTTCACGGGAACGTGGGTAATTCATCCCGTCACCTCCGTGCCAGTCCCAGCGAGCATAGTTCATGGATATCACTCGGGCGCCTGCTTCGACCAACCTGCGGGCTACGCAGAAGTTGCGGATCATCTTGGGTGCGCCGTCACGCTGGTAGGTGGGGTCGTTGACGCCATAGCGTTCCACCACCTTTGGGTCTTCCTTGGAAAGATCGAGGGCATCAGCAAGCCCTGTATCGGAGAGAATCCCCAATGCTTGTTTGTTATAGGAGTCCAATCCCTCCATCTGACCTTGAAAGTCAGCATCGCGGCGAAATTTGTCTATTGATGAACGAAGTCCTTCTCTATGAGTAAGTCGATCTAGGCTTACTCCCTCCAAGGTCATGTCGGACACCCTCTTGTTGGGATCTTTGTCTACCAATTGCATAGGGGCATGACCGGTGCCGATAAATCCTCCACCTCCCGTTTTACTCCAACCAGCTCCCGTCGGGTAGACCAGAGAAACGTTTGCAGGTGTCCCCGAGTGGTTGCCTTGTATTTTGGAAATCCAAGAACCCCAGTTTGGCCATCCCCCGGCAGGCGCAAGGTTGGCATCGCGCTTTTTGTGCCCCGTCATGCATTGGTAGGAACTGTGAGCGCCTTCCGAGTCGCAAATGGAGCGAATAATTGAAAACTTGTCGCCCAATTTCGCTAATCTCGGAAACAGTTCGCAGATCTGCATTCCGGGTGCGTTCGTGGAAATCGGACTGAATTCGCCTCGCACTTCACTTGGTGAATCGGGTTTGAGGTCAAACATATCCAAGTGCGACGGACCACCCGGAAGAAATACGTTGATTACTGCTTTTTGAGAACTTCCCAGACCCTGCTTGGCTTCTAGATTCAGCAACTGCCCCAGCGACAGCCCACCTGCTGCCATTCCTCCCACTTTCAGGAAGTCGCGACGAGAAACTCCGTCGCAATGCGAGCGGCCATTGTTAAAAAGACCTAGTACATTTAGCATACTTAATAAATATACATTTAAAAATAATCCGGATAGCCTGTTTTTCCTAGTCTAAAATTCACTTTGCCCGCAGATTTTAATTTGAAGTTTATTTAGTATTGCTGGAATTCCTCATCATGCTTCAGCTAGCCATATGAACAATTTACGAGCTGCATCCGTTCAGTTTCAGCATGTGCCCGGAGACAAGGAGGCGAATCTTGCGACCATCCGGTCCTTCGCGGCAAAGGCCTCCGCGGAAAAGGTCGATCTATTGGTTTTTCCCGAGATGTGCCTCACTGGTTATTGGCATGTCAGGAACTTGCCCCGTGAGGAGATCGATGCCCTCGCAGAACCAGTTCCCTCCGGTCCATCCACTGAAGCCTTGCTTTCCCTTGCCTCCGAATGCGGTATGACGATCGGGGCCGGTTTGATTGAGAGAGGGAAGGATGGGGATCTCTACAATACTTACGTCGTGGCCATGCCCGACGGCCGAACTGTTAGTCATCGCAAGCTGCATACCTTTATCAGCGAGCACATGAACTCAGGATCCGAGTACACGGTGTTCGATCTGCCCGACGGGACCAAGGCAGGCATTCTTATCTGCTATGATTGCAACCTAGGTGAAAACGTAAGGGCTACTGCCTTACAGGGAGCGGAAGTGTTGCTGGCTCCGCATCAGACCGGAGGTTGCGATACTCCTAGCCCGCGTTGCATGGGTGCTATAGATCTAGACCTTTGGGAACGTAGATCCGAGGATACGGCCGCTATCGAGACCGAGTTCAAGGGCCCCAAGGGTCGCGAATGGTTGATGAAGTGGCTACCCGCCCGGGCCCACGACAATGGGATTTTCCTTATTTTCAGCAACGGCGTCGGGCGAGACGACGACGAGGTGCGTACGGGCAATGCAATGATCCTAGATCCTTACGGAGACGTTCTTGCCGAAACTTGGAAGGCAGGGGACGATATGGTCGTGGCCGACCTAGACCCGGAGGTTCGCAAGATGTGTACGGGCGTTCGTTGGATTCGGAGTCGACGTCCGGAGTTGTATGATCTTCTAGCCGAACGCACAGGTCGTGAGCGCGACATTCGTCATGTTCGTTTCACCCGCGAGGATGAGGATTAGATAGCTTCGTTGATCCGTTTAGCCTAGTCTGCGTAACCCGTGGTGGTGTTTGCGATCACTCCCGCCTTGTAGGTTCTGCGAACCGAAGGTAGCCCGTTTTCGTCCCATTCTATCCATTCTCCATTACGTAAGCCATTTGCATAAATGCCTTCGTGCTTCCGAAGTTTCATCGGATTGGTGGGGGATGATTTCGCCGCTACCTGTGATAATAGATGGATTGGTCGAGGAAACCCACTCCTTCGCCTGGCCGTTGGCCTTGCCACGCTTGAAGTTTCGTTGCCAATACTTAGCCCCATTTGCATACCAAAAGCTAACGATGCCTTCGAGGTCACCATTTACCCTACGGCCTTCGAACCGCTTGCGACCGTTGACGTGATAGCCAACGCAAAGACCATTGCCGTTAACGATTTTGGTTGGACTGGGTTCTCCCGTTGGTTTCCAACCGGTGCCAGTAATCATTTTGCCATCCTTCATAATGAAGTCGTATTGCTTTTGACCGTTCTCGTACCACCGGTTCCACGGACCGTTTTGTTTGCCATCCTTATAGTGAATCAAATCATCGATCTTCCCGTTGGCGTGCATCTTCTTTGACCATCCTTCATAAAGAGTCTGTCGATCGGGTGAGTACAGCAATCGTTCTCCGTCTTTTGTCGATACGTGGATTCTTTCCGCCGGCATTGCCAATATCAATACTTCTGCCACCTTTTTGGCATCGGAAAGGTCGGGCCATGGTTCGTTGTTTTCCTTTTGTTGCTGAGACCAAACGGTGGTAAAGCCCAAGAGGGCAATCAAGGAAACGAGTGATAACTTGCCCACGCCTTTAAAGATATATTTAATCCCCCGCCGAGCAGGTGACGTCTTCGCAGGTTCCTCCGAGATCTTTACCTTCGATGCCGAGTAGGGCGGTGCGTACGGCAACTCCTGCGTTGACGGAAGCCGTGAGATCGATGGTCGCCTCGACGGTTGCCTCGGGAATGCCTGCCGCAAGCGCCTTTTCGATCCGCCCGCCCGAGCAGTAACCGCAACCTCGCGTGATTGTTACCGCCAATCCTATGAGGTGTTTTTCTCGCGAGCTCAAATGCTCACTGGCGTTTGTCTTTTCCAAGGCGTCAATGGAATGGAGCGTGTCTAGTTTCATATTGTTCTTGTTCTTACTTTTCTTAACAACCTAGTCAACGATTGACCCACTAGTTTTCAAATCATGGCTTTTGAACTTAAATAGAGAATCCCATTAAACAAGTGGTCAGGGGATTCTTTCCCGGCTTCACGATAGGCTTGCATGTACTGAAGATAGAAATCATCATAGTTTTCATGAGAATTTTCATCGCATTGACCGCCTTAATGGTGATTTCACACAACCTTTTGGGTAAGGAACCGACCAAGGAAGAACTTTTCAAGAGTTTCGAAGCGTCTATGAAGAACGTTCGGTTTTCCGGTCACTTTACGGTTACGGGAAAGGACTTGGTCCCGGCGAAAGAAACTTACGAAATTCAAAATGTCCAAAAATTGGGAGATGGTGATCTCTGGGTCTTCACTGCCCGAGTGAAATACGGAGGTAAAGACATTACCTTGCCAATGCCTCTACCCGTAAAGTGGGTTGGTAGAATCCCGGTAATCACGATGGACAAATTGAACCTACCCGGTCTCGGAACTTTCAGTGCCCACGTTGTGATCGATGGCGGCAAGTATGCGGGAACTTGGGCTCATGGTAAGGTTGGTGGTCACCTCTACGGCACCATTTCGAAGATGGAAAAGTGACGGAAAGACAGCGAATGACGTAACCTTTATTCGGTTTGGGCTGTATTAACAATTGGTTTATCACTCTAGAAAATCGATCTAATTTCACAACTGTTCCGCAAGAATCCCAAAATAAGAAGATAATCATGGGAAACAAAGTCTATGTTCTTATCGCTGCCTCCATCGGCTTGTTCCTAGGGTTCATTCTTGGCGGTGGTAATGCCCCGCAAGAAACCGCCGACAGTTCGGATGGCGTGAAAAGCGCATCGGATAAGACGCCTTCGAAGCCCAATGGAATTCTTCCGCCAACGGAACGCTCTTTTAATGGCGATGTTGTTGACCCGGCTCCTTTACTGACCGAGGAGGATGTTTCCGCGAAGAAACGACTCAGTCCGAGTGACCTTCGCGATCGACTCTTTGCCGCTCAGGTTGATTCGAACCCGATCACCCGAACGGCTGCTTTTGCGGAAGTTCTTTCTGAACTGGATGAGAATAACGTCGATGCCGTATTGGAGGCTTTTGAGGATTTGTCTTTCGGGTTCGAGCACATGCAGGAATACCGAATGCTGCTCTATGGTTGGGGCCGGTTCGATCCCTTGAAGGCCATCGAATACTGTAATGAAAGGGCAAAGGGTATTGGCGCCGGATTTGCCACTTCGGGCGTGCTGGAAGGTTGGGCTAGTCGTGAGCCTCAGGCTGCCGCCGATTGGGTGAAATCTCCTGATAACGCCGGCATGGCAAAGCTCTATAACTTTGGTCTCGTTCGAGGGTGGGCAAGTACGGATCTTTCCGGTGCGTCTCAGTACGTCGCCGGATTGGACTCCGGCGATGAAACGGGAAAACTGGTGGGCATTCTGGCCGAGCAACACATGAAAGAAGGATTTACCAGTGCCCGTCAGTGGGCAGAGACACTGCCGGAGGATTCCCTTAAAAAAGGGGCATTCACCAACCTGACTCGTCAAGTTTCACGAGAGCGACCCGAGGAGGTTGCAGGTTGGCTTAAGGAGCATGCGTCGAAAGAGTATGCGACTGATTCCCTCCGTCAACTGGGAGACAACTGGGGCGAACGAGATCCCGTTTCCGCGATTGAATACTTTGACGAATTACCTTCGGGGAAGGGAAAGCAGCAAGGCATCAGAGAGGTCATGCAGAGCTGGTCTCGGGACGATCCTGAAGCCTCCGGGAAATGGCTTAACGAGCAGAAACCCACAGCCGAGTTGGATCCCGCTGTAGCCGCCTATGCCCGGCAAGTCTCAAAGGATGATGGTGCGAGCGCCATGGAGTGGGCGGTATCTATAACTGAACCGGATTTACAAAAGAAGACCATCACTCAAGTCGGGCACAATTGGTATCGACAGGACAAGGAATCAGTCGAGGCGTGGTTGCCCGAGAGTGGTTTGCCCGAAGCAACTCAGAATGCCATCAAGGCACCGCCCAAGCAAAGTTGGTGGGAGTCCCTGCGACCGGGGAAGTGATGAGCCGGGCTCTTAGCGTTCGAGCTTCGCTAAGTAAACTTGCGGTTCCCTGTTGAATTTCTTCAGGCAGGGTTTGCAGCAGAACTTTACCGTAACTCCCTCGTGATTGTGGACATAGGGTTCTCCCATGCCGCCCAATTCCTCTCCGGAAACGACACAGACTTTCAGCGGATAGCCATCGGCTTTCGCGGAGGCGTTGCTTTCGGTGTTGTTTGAATCGTCAGCAGGTGCGGGAACCTGTGTCGAACAACTGGCGAAAATCCCAAGTGAAATGCTGATTATAGATAGATACGGAATGCTTTTCATATCGGTTGAAACTGATTCTTTGGAAGGTTTGCGTCAAGCAAGAGCATTTGATCTTACTTTTGTCTTTTGCTTCTTGAGGCTTGGCTTTTGAGATTCGAGATAGTTACTCTTATGAGTTATGGATGCCTTTTCTAAATTCTTTCTGACGGCATTTGGAATTTTGTTTTCGTCGCTTGTGGCTTTCGGGAAGCCCCCCCATGTCGTGCTCATCGTTTCCGATGACCAAGGCTATGCAGACTTGGGTTGCTTCGGTTCGAACGAGATCAAGACGCCCCATCTCGATCGTCTGGCAGAGGGCGGTGTCAAACTGACCAGCTTTTACGTAGCATGGCCTGCTTGCACGCCGTCACGCGGAGCATTGCTCACCGGGCGTTATCCCCAGCGCAACGGCATCTACGACATGATACGCAACGAAGCACCCGATTATGGATACAAGTACAAGCCCGGCGAATACGAGGGGACTTTCGAGCGAATAGGAGGCATGGATCGGCGTGAGATCCTTTTGCCATCTGTACTTGGTCAGGCGGGTTACGTCAGCGGCATTTATGGCAAATGGGACTTGGGAGTGCACAAGCGATTCCTGCCGCTTGCTCGAGGGTTCGACGATTTCTATGGTTTCGTCAACACTGGCATAGATTACTTTACCCACGAGCGCTACGGCGTGGCTTCGATGTACCGCAACAACGCCCGCACGACTGAGGACAAGGGGACTTACTGCACTTACTTGTTTCAGCGGGAATCGATGCGTTTCCTCAAACAGAATAAGGACAAGCCGTTCTTCCTATATTTGCCTTTCAATGCTCCTCACGGTGCTTCAAATCTCGACCCCGCCATCCGTACTGGTGCTCAAGCCCCCGAGAAATTCAAGTCCCTTTATCCCGAATTGCAGGCTCAGGTCGCTACCGAGAAAAAACCTCGCAAACGTTATGGCGACAAGCTCTACACCGTTCCCAACAAGCCGGCTCGCCGCCTCGAGTTCGTGGGTTCCGTGACTGCCATGGACGCGGCTATCGGCGAGGTACTTGATTTCCTCGATGACAACGATCTGGCGAAAAACACCATCGTAATATTTTTCAGCGACAATGGAGGTGGTGGGGCGGCTGATAATTCACCTTTGCGCGGAGCCAAGGGTCAAATGTTCGAGGGTGGCATCCGAGTGCCCTGCATAGTCCGTTGGCCGGGCAAGGTGCCTGCCGGAGCGACAAGTGACGAGTTTCTCACCTCGCTTGAAATTTTTCCCACGCTTTGCGCATCTACGGGAGCCAAGCCTCCGGGAGGGGTCCCCCTCGATGGTTTCGATATGCTGCCCGTTTTACAAGGTAAGACCAGGTCGCCCCGCAAGGAAATGTTTTGGCAGAGACGCCTCGACAAGGGTGCCCGCGTAGGGCACTGGAAATGGGTGGAGAGTGCCCGTGGAAATGGTCTCTTCGACTTGAGGAAGGACTTGTCCGAAAATGAGGACTTGTCCAAGGAGCGACCCGATATGCTTGCCAAATTGAAGAGTCGGTTCCAAAACTGGAAAAAGGAAATGGCCGCGGCCGAACCGCGAGGTCCGTTTAGGGATTATTGAGAAATGAAAGTGAAGACATTTGTTCCAATCAGCCTTTTTCTGCTTCTGGCTTCGTCGGCTTGGCCGCTCGCTAAGGATGTTGATCAAGAGTGGCAGGGCTGGCGGCCTTTTTCACCTCGCGAAGAAATTCGACCCGCCTTCGCTATTCGCGAAGAGGGCGGTCACGAGGGGAAGGGGAGCTTGGTCATTCGTCACGATACTCGAGATGGGCTATACGGCGCATGGTCGAAGACCTTTGAGGTCGAGGGCGACCTCCACTATCTTGTTACGGCCTTTGCCAAGACTCGGAACGTCGTGACTCCTCGAGCCAACCGCTATGTTGAACTCTACTTTCATGATCTCGAAGGAAACTACGTTCACGATGCTCGCATCGGCGTTAGGACTCGCCCTTTTTACCCTTTGGACGAGCCCGAGGACTCACGCGGTTGGACCAAGTTCTCCGACATCTTTCAAGCTCCCGCAACCGCCACCCACGCGACCGTTCGCCTTTACTTGCGCTGGGAACCAAAAGGTGAGGTGGAGTGGGGGGGCATGGCCTTTGTGAAATCTCCCCCAAGGAAACCACGAAAGGCGCGTTTGGCGGCTGTAAACTTCAGACCCAATGGAGGTAAGTCCACTCTTGATAATTGCCGACAGCTTGCCCCTTTTGTGGAGAAGGCGGCAGCCAAGAGGGCCGACCTCGTCGTCTTTGGGGAGTGCATCACTACAATGAACAATGGCTTGGATCATGTTTCCGGAGCTGAAGCGATTCCGGGTCCGGCCACAAAATACTTGGCTTCACTTTCGGACAAGCACGACCTCTACCTCGTGACTTCTCTTTTCGAGAAGGATGGTCACAAGGTCTACAACACAGCAGTTATGTTGGGTCCCGACGGGGAACTTGTCGGGACTTATCGAAAACTCTGCCTCGCTCGGGGTGAATACCGCAAAGGCATTGCTCCCGGCAGCGATTTTCCTGTCTTCGACACTAGGTTCGGAAAGGTTGGCATGATGATTTGTTTCGACGTTCATATGCCGGAGG
Source organism: uncultured Opitutia bacterium (assembly GCA_937893275.1). Taxonomy (GTDB): domain Bacteria; phylum Verrucomicrobiota; class Verrucomicrobiia; order Opitutales; family Seribacteraceae. Next base: position 15,702 of record CALBIN010000444.1, read on the forward strand.
TTGCTCGTGGAATCGCCGCCAACGGGGCGGAGGTAATCGCAATGCCAATCATGGGGGGGCATCCCGCCTTGGCGAAGGCCCGATCGATTGAGAATCAAATCTTTCTGGTTACCTCGACCTACAGCCTCAACGACGACTGGATGCAGACCGGCGTTTGGGACCTTGATGGTGAATTACGAGTGCGGGCCACTACGCAAGACGAAGTCGTGGTGCAGGAAGTCGACTTATCGAAGCAACACTTTTGGCGGGCCAACATGGGCGACTTCAAGGGGCGACTCCGACACGAGCGACCTCCCGTCGATTTACCGAATTAAGACACTCTAAAGCTTCTTTGCCCTCAGGTTGCGAAAGGCAACGGTGCCACCCTTTCCGTGGTGCTGGATACCAAAATGGCCTTCCAGTGATTGCTTGTGTTCTACTTCGCCGACCAACTTCCCGTTTATGTAAGTCTTTATGCTTGGGCCCTTGCAGACCACTCGTACCTTGTTCCACTCCTCCGGCTTGAAGAGGCCTTTCGAACGCGCCTTGTACTCGGCGTCCGTTTTCTTGTTGGGGTATAGCCAACCCCCCATGCCGATTCCGTAGATGCCACCCGGTTTGCCGCGATCGATTTCACATTGGTAGCCTTTGGGCTTACCCTTCTCTCCGACCAAACGGAAGCCCAAACCCGAGTTGAAACCTGCGTAGTCAGTTGGAATATTTACTTCAGCCTCCACTTCGAAGTCGGCCATCTTTAGATCGGACACAACCCAAACGTTGACTTTCGAGGAGAGGTGCAATTGCCCGTCCTTCGCATGGAAGGATTCGACCTTGGCCCGTGGAGTCCAACCCTTGGTCGATTTGCCGTCGAAAAGGGGTGTCCACTCACTGCCTTTGGTTTCTGCGTAAAGGTGTGTAGAAGCTAGAGCAAAGCTCGCGAGAAATACGAAGGGGTTCAATTGAGTTTTCATAGCATCAACGCTAGGATTGCTTATATGCGAAGGCAATCCAAGTTTGTCATTTAGTGTAGATTCTTGCATCCCGGCAAGGCTCCGCAGTGAACGAGGGTGGGGGTGACTTTGCCTGGTTGCAGCCCGGCCTTCGTCAGCATGTCTCGGTACTCTTTGGCGGAGTAAGCTCGTCCTTCAGTAAGGGAAAAGAGGGAAGCTGAATAAAGGGCGATTGGGAGTGGACCGTCCAGTTCGTCGTCGAGGAAGACATCGTGGATAAGGACTTCTCCGCCCGGATTAACGGCGGCGGCGCAACGCTGGACGATGGTTTCGCACTCTGGTATGTCCCAGTCGTGCAGGACGTTTGAGAGTAGAGCCACGTCGCAACTCGGAAGAGGGTCGGCGAACATGTCTCCTTTCATTAACTGAAGTCTGTCGGTGACTTGATGTTCCTCGGCGAATTCTTCGGCAACCTTCAGCACTTCCGGACGATCGAAAACGATGGCTCGCAGTTCGGGATTAGAACGCAGGTATGCGATTGCGTAGATGCCTGAGCCACCTGCAACGTCGAGAAGGACCTTTGCGTTCGGCAGGGGATAATTGGCCGCGAGATGTGGCGCCACGTTGTTGGCTCGACCCGCAAGTGAAAGGGTGAGGCGACGAGCTTCTTCAGTTCCCTCCATCTTTGATTCATCCCCCTTCCTTAAAAATGAAGGAGACGCCTTCATCGGTTTCAGAACCTATCGGCTTGTTCGTTCGCAGGCGCTCAACCATGGCTAGAACGTTTGGTGAGTCGGCGGCGAGACCGATGTAATTGTTTACGGCAAAGTCAGAGTTGCTCGGCAGGTGCTCGAGGGCGAGGGGGGTGGCGATGAAGCGTTCGCTTCGATCTTTTTGCAGCAAGCCCATAGCTTGCAACGCGGTGGTCAATACGATGAATGGGCGTTTTTTCAACTCAAGGGCTTCCTTTAATTCACCTCTGGCAAGCGGGCCTTCGCTCAACTTGTCGAATAGGCCTAAGTGACAGGTGGCCGCGACGAGCAACTCCGTCCCGTGGGCACCCCTGAAATGTTCAAAGATGGATGTGGGATCAGTGGAAGGAATCGGGAGTTCGTTCATGTCGAATTTCTACTAAGTGAACAAGGTTGCTTAAGCACGGCCAAAACGTCTGATTTAAGCTCGATTTTATTCCATGGAACAATTATTGACTATCTGTACTCGGAATTAACCATCATTCCATGGTTTTTCAATCTTCAACAACTTTACATTCCATGAACTTAGATATTTACAGAGGCGTTATTCCCGCGCTCATGACACCTTGTAACGCGGCTCGCGAGCCGGATTTCGATGCCTTGGTTGCCAAAGGGCTCGAAATGATGGAGCTCGGCATGTCGGCGGTTGTCTACTGTGGTTCCATGGGGGACTGGCCTCTGCTTACTGACGCCCAGAGGCAAGAGGGAGTTTCCAAACTTGTCGAGGCAGGCGTGCCTGTCGTTGTGGGTACGGGTGCCCAAAATTCAAAGCTTGCCGCCGCCCACGCCGCCCACGCCAAGGAGGTTGGAGCTGCGGGACTAATGGTTATTCCACGGGTACTTTCCAGAGGCACCTCGTCCGCTGCCCAGCGCCATCATTTCGCCGGAATTCTTGCGGCAGGAGATGGGCTTCCCTCCATCATTTACAACAGTCCATATTACGGTTTCGAGACCAAGGCGGACCTTTTCTTTAACCTTCGGTCGGAATTTCCCCACCTAATTGGTTTCAAGGAATTCGGCGGTGCCGATTCTTTGACCTACGCGGCCGAGCACATTACCAGCGAAGACGATTCCTTGGCTTTGTTGGCCGGTGTGGACACTCAGGTCTTTCATGGGGTGGTCAATTGTGGAGCGGTTGGAGCCATTACGGGCATCGGGAACGTTTTGCCTGCCGAAGTCCTTCACTACTTCAGACTATGCAGGGAGGCGTCATCGGGTGACTTCGAGGCTCGTTTCTTCGCCAAGGAACTGGAGCAGGCTTTGACCGTGTTGTCTACCTTCGACGAGGGACCCGATCTGGTGCTCTATTACAAGTACCTCCTCACTCTGAAGGGAGACTCTGCCTACGAACTACACTTCAACGAGACGGATGTCCTAAGTCCCAGTCAACTAGGCTACGCCAAGGAACAGCTCGATCTATTCACGGCATGGTGGGATGCTTGGCCAGGCAAAGATTCACCAGAATAAGCTTTTCTGCAATTTGGTCACAAAAGTCAGAAAACCCAGGCAACGCCTACTTTGATGGCATTGCCGTTGCCGTGGTCTAGGATTCCTTGATGGTCCGCGAAATCATATTTCCACTCGATACGAGAGTGAATGGTGTCGTTGTGGTTGAAGTATAAGGCTGGCCCCGCGGATAGGGTTCTCGACTCGTCGTCTTCAAAGTGAAATTCGGTTTCCCAGAATATGGAACCATTGGATTGCTCTGTTTCGAAGTTGTAACCGAGATCGATATGAGAATGTGAATAAAAGGGCATGTCTCCGTAGAATACCCAGCCGTTTATCCCCATGCCGAAATAGAAATTCGATGTCTCGAATTCGTAGCCGAGTCCGAGCCCGTTAGCCCACTCATTGAAGTAGATTTCATAGTCATCACTGCCCGAAAGTGGAATGATCATCATGGGTTTGAAACTCCAAGAACCACTTCGTCCATCAAGGTTGAAGTATTTCTTTAGGGGTAGGGCCAAGGTCAGGTCTCCAATGCCTTCGTCCTTCTGTACTAGCTTGTTGCCCGTTGCATCGGGCACCTCCCGTTCCGCATGTATTACATAGGGTAGTTTGGCGGTCAGCCTAACGGATTTCTTCCAAGTGTAAACTCCCTCCAAATGAAGGATGTTTACTTCTTCAGAGAAACCACTGTGTAGGGCAGAGCTACCTTGGAGTAGGTCGTTTTCTCTGCGATGTTCGTAAAAAAACTGATAGCCCCAACCTCCCGACCAACGAGGCATCATATTCATAATCGGTTCGTCGGCCTTTAAATATTGGCTGACTGCAAAAGAAAGCAACAACCACAACCCTGAGGTGAAGCGCATATTGCTTTACCGCTCCAAGGAATAGTTACTTTTTAGTGTGATGGACTACTACTGCGGATGTACCGGGTTCGAACTTGTGAGCGTCTATGTGGTCGTCGTGCAACTTATATTCTTCGATAGCATCGAAACCGGCATCGTCGACCCTTTCAAGAACCTCTTTTTTGTCCAATTTGGATTGATCGGATAAAGCTATTTTAACCAATTGAGTCTTGGTATCCATTTCTATGCCTCTCTTGAATCTCTCTTTGTCCACTCCGTGCATTCGACTCAAATTTTTGCTCACACCTATTCCACACGATGGGCATACGAGACCTTTGACATAGATGAGAGCTATTTGGGAATGCTTGGTTAATTCAAATTCTGCCGCCTGCAATCTTGCTTCGGGCGTAGCTTCCTTCTTATCCTTGTCATCATTTGCAAGGACTTGACTAAAGGACGCGAGTAGAATGCCAAACACAACACTTGGTGGAATTAATTTCATAGCTTAAATCTTGTGCCTTTTCAAAAAAATGTCAAACCACCGAAGTTATATAAGGAGTTTTGTTTTTCGGTTCTCTCGTGACATGGGAGCATTCTTGATTCCCACCCCATTAGCTTTTTTTTGAGCTTCCTCACTTTGCGGAAAGATTGTGGATGGTGTTGTGGATGCGGTTTGAGATGGCCTCGCCTTTTCCTGTCTTGAGGTTGTAACTGATTTCCATACACCAAGTAGGCTTGATGTCGGGTACGTTGAGTTCCAAGGTTTTGCCATCTGCAAGAAGTTTCGCACCCTCTACTTTGAGCGGCTTTTCGTCGTAATGGCGTGATCCGTATCCTCCGGTTCGTTTTATGTTCCAAGTCTTCAGCTTGTAACTGGATGGACTTGTAGCGGTTACTTTGTCGAGCTTTTCGCTGAACTTCATTCTGATAGTTCCCTTTGACGCCTCCAAAGTAGTAGGGAGACACGCGGGAGCTCCCGTGTGGCGAATCCTATAGAACCCCCCGTTACCACGTTTGTTGCCTGCCCATGCGAACATGCCGCAAACATATAGTTGCCCGTCGTCGGGATGGAAGCGTCCGCGCATCACTCCGGTGGGGAAGTCGGGAATTGGAAGGGCGTATTCGCCACCTTGAAGCTGCCCGTTTACCTTTTCGTTAAGCACCACGAATACTCGACCCATGCCGTAGGATACGTCCAGTAAGGATCCTTCGAGCGGTCCCCACTTTTTGCTCTTGGTCCAGACTAGTTCCCCCGGCGAGCGATTGAAGGAGTTGGTAAGCCATGCCAAGGGTTGGTTCATTGCGGAATCGCTAGTGTCCTTTTCGTCGGTGTAGCCCATCATGTTTCCGTAAAAACCTCCCTTGGTCACCCAGTTTACCCGATTCTTCGGCGTCCAGTGTCCCTCTTGATCCGTAACGAAAAAGGAACCGTCGGGGTTTATACAGACGCCGTTGGCTGCCCGAAATCCATTGGCGATGATTTCGGTTTTTTCGCCGTCTTTGGTCACCTTGATGAGAGTCCCGTGGTGAGGGACCAAGGCAGTCTTGGCGTGGCGAGCGGACTTGGCGTAGTAGAAGTTGCCTTCGTCGTCGGTCTGCAAGCCCATGGCGAATTCGTGAAAGTGTTCGGTGACTTGGTGGTCACTATTGAGGGATTCGTAGTAGTCGGTCTCCCCGTCGCCGTTCAGGTCGCGTAGGACTACGAGTTGGTCCCGGCAGGCGAGGTGCACGACTTCGTCGATTACGCGTACGCCCAGCGGTTGAAAAAGTCCGGAAGCGATCCGTCGCCACTTTAATTTTCCATCGCCGAGGTCGTCGCCGATGCCTGAAACGATCCATACGTCCCCGTGCCAAGTGGATACGGCGGCTCGCTTGCCGTCCTTAAAGAAGTCGAACCCGGATAGCCGCATCCAAGAGTTCCACGGGGTAACGGGAGGAATGACGATTTCATCGACCACGTAAGGCTTTGGAGATTCGGAGACTTTTGCTTCAACTTCCACATCATGTGCCCACCGTGGGGCAGCGCCCTTAGTGAGCGGCGTGAGGTCCAAGACTTTGGTGGAATCAATGATTTTTCCGAAAGTAGCTAGTTCCGAGGCGTCTCCCCGCCAGTGGAGAACTTTTATGT
>CALBIN010000445.1 GCA_937893275.1 uncultured Opitutia bacterium
TACCGCCGTCGGAGAAAAGGAAGATGACGATCCACAGCCGGCAGACGACGACGCCCCCATTCGAACGCCGGAGGAGCTGATGCGGGCGCTCGACAAGAAGAACCCCGGTTTCACCGGCCCGGTGGAGATGCAGGTGATCCCACCGGAGAATCTCGTGAAATTGGCGAATGAAATCAATGGCCTCCAAGTTTTCACGACCGCCTTTCTCGTTCGGCAACCATTCGCCTTTGTCGCGGGAATAATCCAAATAGAGCATCGAGGCCACGGCATCCACGCGAAACCCGTCCACTCCGTATCGCTCAATCCAAGAAAAGGCGCTTCCCAACAGGAAGCTTCTGACTTCGGGACGGCCATAATTGAAGACCAAGGTGCCCCAGTCTGCATGAAACCCCTTGCGAGGATCCTCGTGTTCAAAGAGGCAACTACCGTCGAAACGAGCAAGGCCGAAATCATCGATCGGAAAATGACCCGGCACCCAATCGAGGATGACCCCGATACCCGCCGAATGGCAAGCAGCCACCAAGCCCGAGAATTCCCCCGGTGAGCCTAGTCGTGAAACCGGGGCGTAAAAGCCCGTTACCTGATAGCCCCACGATCCACCGTAAGGATGTTGAGCGGGCGGCAAAAACTCGACGTGAGAGAAACCGAGATCGCGAACGTAAGCGGGCAAGGTCTCTGCCAACTCGAGGTAGGACATGGGCCGCCCCCCACTATCGGCATGCCGCCATGACCCGAGATGAACCTCGTAAACGGAAAGAGGCTGTGCGTAAACGTCCTGCGAAGCATTGCGAGCAACCTCAACCGCCGGCAAAACGGAAGTATCGAAAATGAGGGAAGCATTGCCCGGCGGCGATTTAGAATAAGCGGCGAAAGGATCGGCCTTTGTCACCCATACGCCATCCGCTCCGAGGAGATGAAACTTGTACTGCTGGCACACAAAGGCATAAGGAACAAAAAGTTCCCAGCATCCGGAAGGGCCGAGAGGTCTCATGGGAAGAGAGCTTTCGCTCCAATCGTTGAATTCACCTATAAGAAAAACACGTTTCGCATAGGGTGCCCAGACCACGAAGGAGACGCCGACCTGGCCTGAAAACTCACGGCAAATCGATCCTAGTATTCGCTGGGGTTGAGACTCGGTTCCTTTGTTGAAGCCCGCGAGATCCTCATTGGTCGTGGTGGGCAAAAAGGAATAAGGATCGAGGAACTCGCGGTCGCCCGCAGGCCCAAAACTTCGAAGGAGATAATTGAAGGCCTCTCCCTCTTTGGGGATTGCGCCCTCGAAGAAGCCTCGGTCATCGATTTTCTTCAGAGGGAAGGTACGGGCGGACTGTTTGTCGAAAACCTCGACTCGTTCCGCCTTTGGCAGGAACGCCCGAACAACAACCGCGTCCCCCTTCTCGGTAGGATGAGCTCCCAGCGCTGAGTGGGGGTCGCCTAGCTCACCTGAGAAAAACCCATCGAGCTTTCGTTCGGAAATCATCATGTTTAAAACCCATATTCGTTGAGGCATTCCCGCAACCTCGAAACAGGCTCAAAATAATATTAATTACATTTCTTTCTTGTTTTGTTAGCCAAGGGTTTCATCGTGTCGGGGTGATTTCCAAAACTTTCCTTCGCACTTCTCTCCTCCTTTGCCTTGGTAACATCTTACTGTGCGCTCAAGAAGATGCGACCACAGCCAGTCTCACCGCCGATGACCCCATCGTTTTAGAAGAAGCGACCAATCAATTTATCGCATCGGGGAATGCACGCCTGAAAAACGGCCCGATGCTTTTGCTGGCGGACAGGATTGAATTGGATCGCAATACAAGCGTAGCCATGGTCAAAGGAAACGTCATCCTTACCATGCAGGACTTTCGAGCTCTGGCAGATTCCATTACCCTGCATTTGGATTCCGGTGATATGACCGCAGTCAATTTCCGGATGGGAATCGATCCGATCGTAACGGAGGGTTCAACAGCAGAGCAAGTGGGCGGAATATTCCATTCGAAAAACGTAAACTTGTACGTTCGAGAAAAACGACCGTGGGAACCGAACCTGAAATTAAGGGAACTGGAAATCGATTCGAACGGAAGCACTTTCACTGGACGAGGGATCAGTTTTCGAGTGGGTAACCTTACGATTGGAAAATTGCCTTGGCTCAAGATCAAGGATCGAGAATCCATATTCGACTTAAGCTTGTCGGTGGGGAAAGAAGATCGCTTGGGATGGTATCTGGAAGCAGGGAGCTTGTACCGCATCTCGCCAGCGATGGAAATGGGAGGCAGCGTAACAGCTTTCACCAAACGGGGGGCTCTGTTTTCCCCCGAGGCGAATTACCTGCACCATTATGAGGGAGGTTATGCAAAAGGACGGCTCCTTGGAGGTTTCATAAACGACGGAGGCGACAACCGCGGATTGGACATTCGAGGTGACTCAGTGGAAACCAGTCGTGGTTTTGCCGACCTTAACCACCTGCAGAGGGTACACGAAAATTTCCGACTGGCCCTGCAACTGGAGTGGCAAAACGATTCGGAGACGATACGAGACTTTCGTCGAGAACTCTTTACCGAACGCCAATGGAACGACTCACACGCGGAAATTGGCTATGAGGGAGAAAACCTCACACTCTCTCTCTTTTCGCGCTTTCACGCCAATGAATACGAAACCGTTGTGGAACGACGACCGGAATTATCGCTAGATTTGGCTCCTTATGAATTCCTAGCCCCCGAACTCTACCATAGTTTTTCCATCGCTCTCGCAAGCCTTCGCAAGGCGGATCCTTTGATTTCCCCGGATATCGAAGCCGACCGGATCGATCTCGCCTATGGTGTTAGACGACCTTTTCGCCTCACTCGATGGCTATCCCTTACTCCTCTTGCCTCGTATAGACTTGTCGATTACGATGTGGACGGTGCCGACCCCACCCGACATCTGGGAGAAATCGGAGCCGACTTGAGGGCGAGCCTCCACGGGGACTTCGACCTACAAAACGACACATGGGAAATAAACGGCCTCAGGCACGAAATAGCCGTCGTTCTCAGCCACCGGAAAGTAAGTGAACTCGACTCTAATGATCTAGGTCTGATTCCTCAGCTAGACCATGAATTCCAAGATCCGAATTTGGCGCCGCTCGACCTTTTCGACCGACGTCAGACCGATTCCATCGGCGAAAGCCACCTCTTCCGCATCGGCGTGGAGAACCGAGTATACACTCGTGGAGAAGACGGACTCCCCCACCCCTTGGGGCACCTGCTGATCTACCAAGACCTGCTGCCCGACAGAAAACCCGGCGAGAATGCATTCGATGACTTTTACGCCGATCTTCTCTTGTCTCCCGCGGATTGGCTAGCATTGGGCTTTCAGGCGAAAATGGACTCGGGTACGGGACAAGTTGAACGCTTGGCGCTATCGACCCGATTGACCGATGGTGACTTTGGTGAACTCGATTTCGCTCTTTTCGACTACCAAGATTTCTCAAACCAGTACCAAGTCACCGGAACCCACCGACTAACCGAACGTCAAACAGTATACGGCGGGGCTCGTTATGATGCTGAGGGAGACCGTTTTACGCATCTCTTTCTAGGCATGCGACGACGGCTGGGCGATTCGTGGGATTTACTGTACTCCGTTACACGTTTTCGGGGTGCTCTCAAGGAAGACGACCTAGAATTCGACATTAGCCTTCGCCTGTACTCCTTTTGAACTCGATGCCCATATCCATCGAGTATTGACTCGGAGGACTCGAAAAGGTTACCTTTTTATACTTTCACCTTTAAAAGAAACGGCATGACCGAAAGACAAATAAAGCCCAAAGAACAAAGCCAATCCCATTTGCTTGGACTAGGACTGGACTGCGACGATGGGCATGTGCGCATCACAAAGGCCGAAGATTTCTCAATCCTCGGTGGATCCGAGGAAACTCACGACAACATGACCGAAACCGTTTGCAAAACCTTCGAGAACTTGGAACAACGCAAAAAACGGTTAGATGACGTGGAACCTCAGGAATTGGCAGACCTTTTAGAAAAGAATTCTCCCGAAAAATAATCGCCTTTTAGCTGACCTAGAAGTTTTAGAGAGACTCAAAATACCAAACCCACAGAATCATGGCCAACGAAGGACAATCGACAGAACCACCGAAACCTTCCTTGAAATTGACGCCGAAGGCTGGCAACCCTCCAAAACCCGGAGGGGCACCAAAGTTTCGCGTCACCAAGTCACCTTTCGCTCCAAAGATTCAGTCAGCAGGAAGCGAAACTCCCGCTCCCGGCGGCCCCGCGCCTGCTCCCACTACGAGCGTTCCAGCTCAGGCACCTGCCGCTGGACCCGTACCGGCTCCCAGCTTACCGCCAACACCAAGTGCTCCTGCTCCCGGCGGACCCGCCCCGGTTCCTGCTCCGAGCGTCGCAACAGCTCCTGCACCTGCTCCCACACCCGGGTTACCGCCCATCCCGGGCGCCCCGGCTCCCGGGGGACCAACACCGAGCCCCGCTCTCCCATCTACACCCGCCCCAGGAATCTCTCCGGCTCCCGCAGGACCTGCCCCCGCCCTCGAAGCCCCAAAACTGCCTGCCTACGGACCAGCACTTGGCGGTGCAGTCCCCAGCCCCGCCTTACCAGGCGGATCCGGACCGAAACCGGCACTAGAAGCACCCAAGGGTGCTCCTGGTGGACCTGGACTCCCTCCACCCGGCGGACGATCGCCAATGGGCGGCTCCACACCCGGCGCACCTCCCGGCGCAACACCCGTAGGCGCTCCCGGACCAATGGGAGTCCCACCGGGAGGTACTACAACTCTTGCGACTGGAGGTTCAAAGGAAAAGAAAGCAGGGCCCAGTGTTTTCTTTATGGTGTTGGACTTCCTCGTATTCGGAGGAGCCTTAACTTTAGCCATATTGCTTTTCCTGCAATACTCTTGATTTTTCTTTCTTTACTTCAAAAACAACGAGCGCCAAAAGAAATATGTCCGATATCACTAGTCTCAATAAGGAAACGTTTGCCAATGCCACCGCAGATGCGGAAAACACTGTTGTAGTCGACTTCTGGGCACCTTGGTGCGGGCCTTGCAAAGCCTTGGCCCCCGTGCTCGAAGAAGTGGCCGCCGAAGTGGGCGACGCCGTAAGCATTTACAAGGTGAACGTGGATGAAAACACCGAACTCGCCCAAGAACATGGGGTTCAGTCCATTCCTACGCTCTTAGTCTTCAAAGGTGGAAACCTCTCGGAAACCATAGTCGGTCTCAAGAGCAAAGACGAGTTGGTAAAAATCGTTCAAGCTTAGACTAGTTTTGATACCCCTGATCTAGCGACTTTTCCATAGGTCGATTATATCAGTAACCCGCCGACAGCCAGGATCCCGTGAACGACGACCAAGGCGGCAGATCGGCCTAATAGGGCAGCGTAATCTTTTTGGCTTTTCGCCTTGTGAAGAAGCAGTCCAAGAAACAGGGCGACAGGCAACAAACAAGCGGTCCAAAGCAAACCTCGTTCGTACCAAGGGCAAAAGCCCAAAGCCACACAAGACCCTACTAAGTAAAGTACGACGCCAAACTTTCGACCGAATCGAGCTACCAGAGTTCGCTTTCCACAAGCCGCATCTTCATCGGCGTCGCGATGATTGTTTACCACCAACAGATTATTGATAATCAATCCCACGGCAAGGCCGGCCCACCATACGGGAACCCAATCAAACCCAGCCTTATGAACCAGTACGTAGTGAGTGACTCCCGTAGCAACCAGACCAAAGAAAAGCACCACGAACACGTCACCCAGTCCAAGATAAGCCAAAGGCCAAGGTCCGGCGGTATAAGCCAAGGCGCAAAAGACACTAGCCACTCCAACCAAAAGCAGAGGCCACCCCGCACCTGAAAACTCCATCAGGAACAAGCCGAGAGCAAAACCAAAGGCAAGAGTACCAAACGCAGCCATCCGCATGACGGATGGAGACACGACACCCGAAGCAACCGATCGAGCGGGCCCCAATCGACGTTCGTCATCGGCACCTTTGACGAAATCATAATAGTCGTTGGCGAAATTGGCCCCCACTTGGATGAACATGGCGAAAGCCAAGCAAAGGCCGACTAATGTCCAGGAAATCTCGTCGACATCCCGCAATGCAAGACTAGCTCCGATACAAACCGGACTTAATGAGGCAACCAATGTGCGAGGTCGCGAGGCGGCCACCCATGCGGCCACCCATGCGGCCACCTTCGAGCCATCGCACATCTATCAACGAGTGATGGCCAAAGGGAAATGGAAATGAGAACGAATCCGTTCTTCGACTCCATCTTCGGCATCAAGCGTCTTGTAAGGCCACTGCACGTCGATCTGTAAACCTAGATATCCGTTGCTAGGGTCGTGCTCGTGCCGATTATCCTCCGGAAACTGACTACACCGAATTAGGAAATAACGCTGACCTGCCGGCAACTCCTTATCCAATTCGTCCAGTTGGGATTTAGCTATGGGGAATTCGGAAATTTGATTGGAGTTTGGTTCCCAGCGGACTTCCCGACCATCAGAAGGTGCCACGAGCTCAATTATCCGATCTTCATCGGTAAGCGATTCGACCAACCCGAAGCCCATGAGCTCCAGTTCGACTTGAATCGCATCAGTCATGCCATAGGCCACATTCCGGTCACGCACGTTGCCAGCACCCTCAACTCCCCATGGAAGTAAGGCCAATAGTCCGCCAATAAGAAAGCCAAATACCGACAAGGCAATAATCACTTCCAGCAAAGTGAAACCACAGTTCCTTCGGTTTCCCGGATGTCGGCTAGGTAAGTCGTTCACGATCAATTTGCGATATCATCGTAATCCAAAACAGCAAATCCGCCATATCGGCGCAGAAGTACACCCGATATGTCGTTTGGGTTATCGAAGCGAATTGCTTTTCCCGTATTGGGCGGATTGGGATTTCCGATGGCAAGCACTATCATTGGCGGCGGGAAGGTACCGGCTGGACCGGGAGTGGTAGAACAATTGATCTTCCCCTCACCATCGAATGCCAGAAAACGGAAATTCAAGGCATCGGGACCATTTTCAGTGCGCACTCCCTTTCTTATCGAACCGAGGAGAAAATCCTCGGTGGCATCCCCACTCCAGATGGTGTAAGCCTCGCTTGGCCAAATATCACCGGAGGAAGTCTCCACACTAACGCCGAAGCGTTCCTCATCAGGAACGATATAAGCTCCTTCGGGAAGAAGTGTTCCTTGGCCAAGCGGTCTCCAGGCACCAGTAACGTTAGCGTCTTCGACTACGATCTCAAGGTAACGATGAAATTTCTCCGGTACTGCCGGATCGTCATGAACGATGAGGCGGGTTTCTCGACCGGAAAGAGTGGCTTGCATCCGAGTCTGCTGGACAAGACTCACCATTTCTCGCTGAGCGGCATCCAGTGAAGAACCTCCTCCACCAAGCAAGCTGAATCCAATAAACCCCATCATTAAAGCCATTACGGAAATAACGACGAGCAGCTCGAGCAGAGTGAAGCCCGACCGACCTTCTTTGAGAGAAGGACATTTTTCAGGGGAAAGAATCATTCTTGATCGAGGTATTTTTCGATATTCCAAGAGAACACATTCTCGCTATCACCGCCGTCGTTCAAGATGTAAATTCCGACTTTTTCGTGGATGAACTTTAACTTATCTCCCGCATTCTCTACAATCTGGGAATCATATTCCCTAATAAGAGCATCCTTTAGATCATTAAACGCGGTAGCTTCAAGCTCAATGAGACCGTCACCATCGCGATCAACCACGATGAATATCCTATCCCCTCCCCAAGCATCCACAAGAAAACCATTTTCGCCAAATTCATCTTCGCCGAAAGAATGAAACTCACGAGAGCGCTTGTTCTCGTCCCTGTATTGATCCAAGGCAATCCATGAGTTATTCGTACGATCCCACTCCCTGCCCTTAAGTGC
>CALBIN010000446.1 GCA_937893275.1 uncultured Opitutia bacterium
TTTGCCTTGTGCTTGCTTCTTTCCCTTGGGGTTTTTCCGTATTTGCCTGAGCTTTCGCTGGTCTGGGGACACATTCACTTGCTGCAAGCCGTTTTTCTTTCGGCTCTTGTTGCAGTCCTCGAACTCTTTCCCTTCCGTGCGGGAAAGATTGTCCTTAACGATAACCTCTACGTCCCTGTCATCGTCACCTTCGTTTGCATCTTAATGCAGGGCTAATTCATTTGAACGGAAAGAGCGCCAGATAGTTTGATTTTGGATTTGATTTAATGGACCCGTTTGCACAAGGACTTGCCGGAGCTGTGCTTGCCTCTACCATTATCCGTAAGAAAGAGGAAACTCGTCTTGCCCTCGTCGTCGGTTTCTTGGCAGGACTGACTGCCGATCTAGATGTTTTCATACGCTCTAGCGAAGATCCGTTGCTTCGGCTTGAGTTTCATCGTCAGTTTACGCATTCGCTTGTGTTCATACCATTGGGAGGACTTCTCGTGACTCTGGCACTCTGGCCTTTCCTTCGCGGCAAAATCAACCTGCGGAGAACTTGGGCATACGCGACTCTCGGCTATGGTACGCACGGTTTGATCGATGCCTGCACCAGTTACGGAACTTATCTGCTATGGCCGTTTTCCAATATCCGGGTGGCATGGAACAACGTTTCCATTATCGATCCCGTATTTAGCCTCGGTGTCCTTCTTTTTCTTTTTATCGCTTTTTTTCGACGAAAACCTCGATTGGCTCACTACGGTTTTGCCTTTGGCATCATTTGGTTGCTTTTGGGGGTACTCCAACGGGAACGAGCCGGAGGCGTTGCTCGTGGTGTGGCAGAGGGTAGGGGGCATGAAGTCGAACGACTTGTCGTAAAGCCAACCATATTCAACAACCTACTTTGGCGTTCAACCTATTTGTCCGACGAGCGCATTTACGCCGATGCGATTCGCCTGCACCTTTTCTCCGAACCAACCATCCACCAAGGCGGTTCCGTTCCTTTACTCGATTTCGACACACTTGCCTCAGCCTACGGTACGAATTCTCGCGCCTACAGAGATACTCTACGTTTTACTCATTTTTCCGACGGTTTTGTCGCCCGAAAACCCAGCGACCCCAACGTCATAGGCGACTTTCGCTACTCCCTCCTTCCAAATACGTTGGATCCGGTTTGGGGCATTCGAATCGATCCCGCCCACCCGAACGGAAGTACGTCGTTTGAAAATTTTCGGCAAGTCGACTCGGCTACATGGAGTGCTTTTCTAGATATGCTTTTGGATTAGACAGTGGAACTGTCCTAGCTAAGACTAATGCTTTTCCTTCAAGTGCCAGTTTTTAAGCTGTTTGTGAATCGATTGTTTGTTGTCTCCATTGAAGTTTCTAGGTCAAGGAGTGTTCATGTAGTAAGGAGGCGGTTTATTGTGAATTCCTGAAGGCCCAGAGGTGTTTTTCGCTGCGGAGGTAGAGGGTGCGAAAATCCAAAGCTGGAGTGACATGAATGGATTCGCCTAGGTCGTGCCGGTGAGCGATCTCGAATTTGTCCCCTGTTTTTACCACGGAGACGAGACCTGCTTCGGAGGCTAGGTATAGGTGTTCGTTCGCAACC
>CALBIN010000447.1 GCA_937893275.1 uncultured Opitutia bacterium
TCCTCTCATATGCTACCAAGCATCAGCGTTCTTGCGGCGCCCCGACCGTAGGACGAATGGATCAAGGAGAACGAGTCGCAACTTAGGATTCGCCTTTCTGCTTGCATCCAGAATAAAGCGATAGTCATCCTCCCACTGTTTCAAATCTACACCCTTTTTCCCGCTGCGACCAACGTCGTTCACGCCTATGAGAATACTGAGGAGGTCGGGTTCCATATCGATGGCGTCTTTTTGCCACCGAGCCTTGAGATTCCCAACCGTGTGCCCGCTCATACCACGGTTGAAAAACTCGAGACCAGCCTCGGCCATGTCCACTCCCAGTCTTGAGGCAATCAAGTAAACGTAACTGTGACCTAGGTAGTGGTTGCGATCCTTCTGGTTCCTCCCCCACTTCATGTCCGTGATGGAATCACCCTGAAAAAGCAAACGGCTACCGTGAGCAATTTCGGGAAGACGATAATCATACCCCCCGACTTCCGAAGGGTTCGAAGTGGCTCCTTCAAGCTTCGCACCGGCGGTCACTGCAACTGCTCCACTGCAAACCGCTCCACTCTTAAGAAAATTTCGTCGATCTATCATTAGCTTTATTAGTCAAAATTAAATTTATCGAAACAGGCGACAACAAGATTTCATAAGGAAACCGGAAGAAGCTTATCTTGCCCACTTAACTGTGGTGAAAGTTAGCCCGGGCAGACCGTCCTTGTTGTAAAAGTTCGCATAGCTCGGGTTGTTGCTGAAGGCGTACTGAGCGTTCATGGGTTTGGACACGTCGGGATGACTGAGAACGACCGAGTCGCCATCGATGGTCGCCTCGGCCCACACCCACTTGCCGTTCGCTCCCGCAATTTCGAATCCTTGCAAGGCCTTGGCGTGGCGGAAAGCGAGGCCCTGGCCGACGTGATCGAAGGACACCCGAATTTTCTTCCCCTCCACTTTGTGCGACTTGTAGACGGGGCCTGAAATAGCTATTTCATGTCCATAAACAGAGCCTAGGGCTACTCGACAGGCCCTCTTGCCATAGCCAGACTTGTTGGATGGGTGCACCCCGGTCCCCAAGTCGAGGGCTGTAACCAAGGGAGCATTCTTGAGCGTGCCCATCCGAACGTGATCCAAGTGGTAGGCCAAGGAGTTGGGCTTATCAAAATGCTTGGCAGGCAAATTGGGGCTAAAGGCCTTCGCTCCACGGTTCACCGGATTTTTAGGATCCCACGGGCAAACCCCACCACTCGGCTTTTGGACATGCAGAAAAGGAAAATCCCCTTGGCCCCATACCTTGCGCCAGCCTGTGATGAGAGCGTTCATAACCACGTACTGGTCGGCCACGCCGGGTATCTGCGTCTTGGATTCTCCTTGGTCCCAAAGAACCCCCCGTATACCGTAGGGCACCATGTATTCGAGATGCCGGGCATATAGATCACCGATCTTGGCGGGACCACGTGGGGGACGCTTCCCCGCAGCCTTGGCTTTCGCAACCTTTTCTTGCCATTCCTTCATAAAGGCTTCCTTGTCGTTGATGAAACCGGACAACGCATAACCGTTCGCAGCCTTGAATTTCTTCGACAGCTCAGCATCAGCGGCAGCCATTTCCTCGGACAACCAACGCCCGGATGGCGTACCACCCACCGCACCGACCATCAATCCCACGGGCACCTTCAATTCTTGTTGCAAGGCGTAACCAAAGGACAAGTGAATAGCCGAGAACCTGGGCATGGACGCCTCGTCGGCGACCTTCCACGCGGAACCGGCGTAGAGACGTATTTGCTGATAGGGTCCACCAGCGATGATCTTGGCCAAGTCCGCATCTCTCTTGGCGTAGCCTCCTGCCCCGCCCGCCATGTTGGACTGCCCCGAACCGACCCAGACTTCGCCCACCAAGACGTCCTTGAACTGCACCTTGTTCGCCTTCCCTGAAACGGTCAGCTTGCCAGCGGGGCCCAACTTCAAGGCATCCAGCTTGACCGACCATTTACCATCCTTGCCGGCAGTCGTCTTTTTCAATTGCTCTCGAAAAGCTATGGTGACCGGCTCACCGGCATCGGCCATACCCCAGACGGGAACAGACTGCCCGCGCTGAAGTACCATGCCATCGCTGAACATGCGGTCGACGGTGATAGCTGCATTCATCCAAGTCATGCCAAAGGCGCACCCGAGGAAAATATATAATAAGGATAATTTAAGCTTCATGGTTTGGATATCTATAGAGTAAAGTTTTCAGAATCATGCTCATGGGCCAAAGGGCACTGTTTCTTTAGAATAGTAATCGAGCAAAAGTTACCGCCAGTATAGCCACCCGGATGTAGGTGCTGAGAAAGACCCTAGAACAATTCCTCGATGGGAGAATCGTTGGACATGGCTAGGATCTCGCCGGGCAGTCCGTCCATGAGACGCAGTTCGCTAAGGTCAAAAAGATGATGTAAAATGGTGGCGGATAAATTCTCGGGTCCATATGGACGGGTCGCGGGAAAAGCAGCAATATGATCTGATCCACCGACGACTTGCCCCACTTTTAAACCTCCCCCTGCTAGAAGCAGAGAAGTTAGGTTACCGTAGTGGTCACGACCACCGTTGTTGTTAAGCTTGGGGGATCGTCCCATTTCCCCGGTCACGACGAGCAGGACGTCCTCTTGCATGCCACGGTCATGTAGATCCTGAACGAAAGCGGCTACCGCGTGGTCGACCTGATGGCCCATCGGATCGAGGCCGGCCATCCCTTTGGGACTGTTATTGTTTGCGTGATAATCCCATCCACAGTCGGAAACAGTGACAAAGGAACAACCAGATTCGCACAGCCTACGTGCCATCAGCATTTGCAAACCAAGCAAGTTTGTGGTGCGACGCATATCCCCCCAGCGCTGAAGCTCTCGTGCATCAAATAGTGGGCGAGTATCGTATTTCGCTACGGTCTTAGGATCCTCCTTGGAAAGGTCGAATGCGGAAGAGACGCCCTTATTAACGACATCGAATGCTTGTTGAGAAAAGTAATCAGCACCTTCAAGCGAGCCATCGGAATCAAGATTACGCTTAATGCCATCCAACCCACCGAGTAGCCCCTTTCGGTCGGCCAAACGGTCTGGGGATATGCGCAATTCCATGTTTTCCTTGGCCGTTCCGCCACCAGCCGGATTGAAAGCAGAATGAGTCGCTCCAAGCGTTCCCGGATCGGTTAGGCCGGGAAGTGCGCCTGTCTCGAAATTGCTTCCTAGTTTGAGGTCTTCCTGAATAGCTTCCGGAAGGACCAAACAATTATTGGGCATACCGGTTTTCTGATCGAAAGTACCTCCCACTCGAGTGGCGACCGCACTGGTGGCGGCCTTCATGTCATTGCCTCCGCTTGTCACGCCTAGATAGGTATGACCTGCGTTTCGCGATTGGTAAGAGCGTACGACGGCAAGTTTGTCCGTCATCTTGGCGAGTTGGGGAAACGTAGATCCAAAGGTGAGTCCAGGAATGGTGGTGGGGATTTCTCCGGTAATGCTTCGGTATTCGGAGGGGGCCGACATCTTCGGATCAAAGAATTCAATGTGAGGAGGACCACCCTGCAAAAAGAGAAGAACTACTGATTTGTTACGAACCGGCTTACCTCTAGCCAAGGCCTTAGACTTAGCTTCTAAAAGGCTGGGGAGAGTCAGTCCGCCCAATCCGAGTCCGCCGATGGCCCCTGCCTTAAGAAAATCACGACGGCCCAAGCCCTCACAGGTCCGGTTGGGAAGCTTGTCGGATAAAGTCAGCATGAATAGTTAATATTTTTCCTTTTTTTTAATAAAAAGCAAAATCTAAAATTCTTCTCGCAGCATAATTTTGAAAGAGGGACAAGTAAGAGTTTCTAGCTAGTTTGGACCGAAATATGATGAGCGAGCCAATTTGACCGGCTTGGCTCTGTAGAGAAAGGAATCCGAACTCAAGAGCGAAATGACCAAGGCCTCCATGCTTCCATCGTTCCCGACGTAAGCCTTGTGCGCCTCCTGCAAACTCTTGGCGTCGCCCAGAGTCTCGTTGCGACCAAGGAAAAAACGGAAGACGTAACGCACAAAGACTTGTTCGCAATGGGTTGAGCTGGCCAGCCTATCGATCAACTCGAAGGGGGTCCGCACATCGCCGTCTATCTCCGGGACGCCCGAGTTTACGATCTTGCTGGTCACGTCGACGGGCTTGTTTAGTTCAAGAAACCGGAACCGACCATAGTGATCGTACTGCTCGAAAGGCAACCCAAGCGGGTTCATCTTGCTATGGCACTTATAACATTCTTCAGCCCGCGTGACATGCATGCGTTCCCTAAGGGTCATGTTCTCGTCCTCGGGTAGCTTGGCGTCCACCGTGATCGGGATATCGGGAACGTTCCCGCCCAGTAGCTTGTATTTGATCCAACGAC
>CALBIN010000448.1 GCA_937893275.1 uncultured Opitutia bacterium
GCCAATCGGCCTTGCATCCACAAATTTTTTGAAGGAAATTGTGGAGCAGCTCCCCTCCCTCCATCCGTATGCTCAACCTCGGGATGAAATTGGAGGCCATAAAAGCGTCGTTTGGGATCTTCAATCGCGGCAAACTCGGAATTTTCGGAGGAAGCCACTGGTCTAAAACCTTTCGGAAGTTTCGAGAGACGGTCTCCGTGAGAATTCCAAACAATAAATTTCGGTGGAAGTCCCTTAAAAAGCCCTCCCTTTCTGATCGTTTTAAGTTCCCCTCGACCGTATTCTCTCAGTTCGCTGGTTTCAGCTTTTCCCCCGAGCATGTTGCCCATGAGTTGCAAGCCATAACATATCCCGAGAACAGGTAATCCCATACGAAACAAGGCAGGGTCGGGCTTGGGAGCATCCTTCGCCAGAACACTGGCTGGACCACCGGAAAGAATAATGCCAGACGGGGAAAGCTTCTCCAGTTGTTTAACCGGAGTGTCAAAAGGGAGGACTTTAGAGAAAACATTCGCCTCGCGAATGCGTCGGGCAATGACCTGCGTGTATTGCGATCCGAAATCGAGAACAATAATGGTTTGCGGCATGGGAAACCGTTCCTGGCTAATCAGAAACGCAGACGCAAGTTATTCTTATTGCAGGCAGGACAATCTGCGGTTTCTCTATGGCCTCGAGTTTGGAACAATTCGCCACACTTTACACAGTGAAAAAGCGATTGAGCAGCCATTTTACGGTATTTTTTATCGTCCCGATTTTCGTAATTAATCCAAAGATAAAAAGTTCCAATAAGAAAACCTGCAACGCACAGTAGATTCATCCAGATAAAAGGGAAGTGAATCAAAGAATTCATGGACGTAACCGTAAGATTGATCGCCCCGAAGAGTCCACATTAATCCTTTTTGCTATCGCCTTTGGAGTCGCCGGAGTCCTCGGAAGTATCATTCGCCAGTTTTTCGTCTGGCTCGTTCGCAGAATCTTCAGAGGATTCAGAAGAAACATCTTCGGATACAGTTTCTTCAGTTGTGCCGGCCATGCCAGAAGTTGTTTCTTCTTCCGACTCTTGATCAGCATCTAAATCAGTAATGTTTTCTTCGGCAGGAACTGCGGCAGCAGATTCCTCCACTACGGCAACAGGTTCCTCCACCGCGGCAGTATCTTCGACGACAACTTCTGCAATCTCCTCGGCTTCCTCTTTTTCATCTTTCTTTTGCTTTGGCTTCGAAGATTTGGATTTCTTGTCGGTCTTTTTGCCGCCTCCTTTTCTTTTGCCATAACCTTTATCGGATGCTTTGACAAATTCGATAATAGCCATGTCTGCGGCATCTCCAAGACGAGGAATTGCGAGCTTATAAATACGAGTGTAACCACCGGTGCGATTCACAAAATCCTCAGCAAGCTCATCAAATAGCTTTTGAACGGATTTCTTATTCCTAAGACGAGCGATGGCCAATCGGCGATAATGAACTTTCTTGGCAGCATCTTCTGCAAGATGAGCTTTTTTCGCCAAGGTGATAATTTTCTCGATCGAAGGCCTCAAGGCTTTGGCTTTCGCCAAAGTTGTGCGGATACGCCCATTTTCAATAAGGGCACAACACATATTCGCCATCAAGGAGAGTCGATGGGCAGACTTAACCCCGAGAAGATGCTTATGCTTTGAGTGGCGCATGGGAAAGGATGTAAAAGATATTAGTTGGCAGAAGGTTCAAGCAAGCGATTTTCAAACTTCATGCCCAAGGACAAACCGAGTTGCTCGAGTTTTTGTTTGATTTCGTTTAGAGATTTTTTGCCGAAGTTGCGGTATTTAAGCATTTCGGGCTCAGACTTGGTGGCTAACTCGCCAACTGTTGTAATATTGGCATTGTTAAGGCAATTCGCAGCACGAACTGAAAGTTCAATTTCATTCACGCTCATACTAAGCAAATTACGCAAGCGATTTTGTTCTTCGCTAACTTCCTTAGTTTGACTTTCAAACTGAATTTCATCGTCACTGATTTCCTCAAAAACATCAAGGTGATGACGGAGTATTGCCGCAGATTGCTTGAGTGCATCGTCAGGTGTAATGCGACCGTCAGTATGCACCTCCAAAATAAGTTTATCGTAGTCGGTCATTTGGCCGACCCGGGTATTCTGAACATCGTATTTGACGAGCTTAACCGGACTATATAAAGCATCCACGTTAATTACCCCGAGAGGCTGGTCTTCGCTCTTATTGTCCTCTCCGAGACAAAACCCGCGACCCATCGTAACTGTCATCTCCGCCTGAACTCGCAACTTACGATCCGTCGTGAGGATGATTTGCTTAGGATTTATAACTTCAACGCCATCAACGGGAGCAATGTCGGCAGCTGTAATCTCACCTTCTTTTTCTATATCGAGAGTGAGCTCAAAAGGTTCTGTTTTGTGGCAAACCAGAAGAACTCTTTTCAGGTTAAGTACAATGTCGCAAACATCCTCGCAAATGCCATCCAGGCTTTGAAATTCATGCTGAGCTTGATCAAGCTTCAACGTCGAAATAGCTGCTCCTTCGATGGAGCTTAGCAATACGCGACGAAAGGCGTTGCCGATGGTGTGCCCATAGCCGGACTCAAATGGTTCGGCTATGAATTTCGCGTAAACGTCGGTCGAGGATTCCTCCTCCTTGACGAGACGGTTTGGGAGTTCGAATTTTCGAAGTCGCTTTGCCATAATAAGTATGAGTTGTTAAAATATAATCTGTTTGAAGTCGGTATGATTTAGCGGCTGTAAAATTCAACAACCAGTTGCACGTTAATGCTCTGATCGAGTTCCTCCGGATCCGGGAGGCGATCCACGGTCCCTTGAAGAGAATCCGCGTTTACAGTCACCCAAGCAGGGGTTGGACGATATTGCGCATCTTCGAGGTTGCGAGTTGCGAGTTGCCGTGAAGATGTTTTTTCACGCACACCAACAACATCTCCTGCCGAAACATGAAAATTTGGAACATCTACTTTTTTCCCATTAACGAGCATGTGGCCATGGTTGACGAATTGACGAGCTGCTTGACGGGTTCTCGCGAATCCCATGCGGTATACCACATTGTCCAAACGGGTCTCAAGCATGGTGAGAAAAACTTCCCCCGTTACTCCGGGCTTGGTCTTCGCCTTTTCAAAAGTGTTACGAAACTGCTTTTCAGTTAGCCCAAAGGAGTAGCGCAACTTTTGCTTCTCGTTTAAGCCAACACCGTAGTCCTTTAGCTTTCTGCGAAAGTTCCTGCCGTGTTGACCAGGTGGATAGGTTCTGCGTTCGAACGCCTTGTTCGCAGGGAACAAGGCCATACCAAAGCGACGATTAATGCGAGTGGTGGGTCCGGTATAACGAGACATGACTTAAATAAAATGATGAATGAACATTAGTTAAACACGACGACGCTTAGGGGGGCGACATCCGTTGTGGGGAACAGGCGTCACATCTATAATCGACGACACCTTGAATCCGAGGCTTTGCAGGGAACGCACTGCAGAATCGCGACCCATACCCGGGCCTTTAATCTTCACGATTAGTTCCTTCATACCGTGAGACATAGCAACCCGACCCGCATCTTGAGTAACAACCTGAGCGGCATAAGCAGTAGATTTTCGAGATCCCCTAAAGTTACACTTCCCGGAACTCGACCATGAGACCACATTACCTTTCAGGTCGGAAAAGGTAACTTTGGTATTATTGAAAGTCGCAATTACGTGACAAATGCCCGAGGTGACATTCTTGCTTCCCTTAGCCTTACGAACCTTTACCTCCTCAATTTCAGTTCCGAGCAAGTCTTCGGCAGTTTCTTCCTTTTTTTCTTTCGTCGAAGAGTTTTCGCGGGCGTCCACATCTTTGCCCCCAGCTTCAGAAACAGGAGTTTCGCTTGCCGGAGTTTCCTCTGATACTTCCTCCGTGCTTTCGGGCAAAGCCTCGGGAAGTGGTTTAGCGGAGCTTTCCTTATCCTCGTCGCTTTCAGTTTTTTCTACTTCTTCTTCGCTCATGAGAAAATTGCCTTGTTAGGTGTGCAGTTATAAAAAGGAGTTATTTGTTCCGAACGACACCCACGGTCTTTCGACCTCCTTTTCTAGTTCGGGCATTAGTAATTGTTCGTTGTCCACGTACAGGCAAACCTCGCTGGTGGCGTAGTCCACGGTATGAACGGATACTCTGAAGTCTTTTAAGGTTAGCGGTAACATCTCGACGTAGATCTCCCTCCACTAAATACTTTCGCTCAAGAATGACGTTCGTTATTTTACTTAAATCTTGTTCACTTAAATCCTGAGTGCGAAGATTCGGATCGATTCCAGCTTCTTCGAGCACACTTTTCGAACGTGTAGGACCAATGCCATATACGTATCGTAGCGAATACTCTATTTTTTTACGGTTTGGGATGTCTACTCCAAGCAAGCGAGCCATGATAATTATGTGGTTAAAATGAAATTTAAAATGTTATGCCTTGAGAAAGGAAGCAGCTAAGCCAAGAATGAGAAGGACGGCGGAAATCCAAATCAAAGGACGCCACTGAGCCTCAAACTCTTTAAGTTCGAGCGACTCGATCCCTTGCCCCTGAACGGAAGCGCTACGCCCGCGCAAACGACCTTTACGCAAAAAACCATCGTAATGACGCTGGAGAAGAAAAGTTTCTATTTGTCGCATGGTATCCAGAACTACGCCGACAATAATGAGAAGACCTGTACCGCCGAAGAAAGTCGCGACATTGTATGAGACTCCGGCAAAATTAAAAATAATGTCAGGGAAGACTGCGATTAGAGTTAAAAAAATAGATCCTGCGAGTGTAAGCCTTGTCATTACAAAGTCAAGAAATCGGGCAGTTGGTTCACCTGGCCGAACACCGGGAACATAACCACCGTTTTTCTTCAAATCATCGGCTATTTGTACGGGTTTGAACATAATCGAAACCCAAAAGTAACTGAAGACAAGTATGAGACCCGCATACACAGAGTAATACAATAAGCCTCTGCCCGCGAACATAGCTGCTAAATCTAACGCCCAGTTTGAATCCGCAGGACTGTCTGCCATTGCCGCACCTAGTGTTCTAAGCAACTGGGCAGGAAACATCAGGATCGCACTTGCGAAAATCACAGGCATTACGCCAGCATAATTTACCTTTAGAGGCAAAAAGGAGCTTTGGCCACCGTACACCTTGCGCCCTACCACACGCTTTGCATATTGTACAGGAATCTTACGCTGAGCTTGCGTAACAGCAATTACACCGGCAACAACCAAGAGAAAAAGGCCAACCATCAAGAGTGCTTTGACCCAAACTAAATTATCGCCGGCTGGAGCTTGGAAAACCAATGCGTAGGCATCCGCAAGTGCCTTCGGAAGATCGGACAAAATGCCTACGGTTATAAGAAGAGAAATTCCGTTCCCGATTCCTCTTTGTGTGATTTGCTCACCAAGCCACATCAAAATTATCGTCCCTGTGGTAAGAAAGACAACGGTGTTGGCAAAAAACATCGAGGATTGAGAAACGACTATTTCGCCGAAAGGTTGACCGCTCAAGCCAAGGCTATTAGGATTAAAGCCCTGAATCAGAGAACCAGGACTGTCTCGTAATGCCAATGCAAGCAATCCGCCTTGTACTAAACAAATTACAATTGTTAAGTACCGAGTATATTGGGAAATTTTTTGACGACCAGGCTCACCCTCCTGTTGCAAACGGGCAAGCTGCGGAAAAACCGCGCCCATTAGTTGCATTATAATTGAGGCACTGATATAGGGCATTATACCCAAGGCAAAGAGGGCACCATTAAGCAATGCGCCACCAGTAAACATATTGTAAAAGCCAAGAATATCGTTTCCATCATCTTGACTTTGCAGGGCTCGCCATTCAAAGAAGTCGCGGATTGGGGTAGGATCAACTCCGGGTAGCGGTACATTCGCGCCAACTCGAGCAATAAATAACAAAGCCAGCGTAAAAAATATACGCTGACGAAGCTCGGGTATTTTGAGCGAATTTGTGAATGCTGATAGCATTTAATAGAAGAGGAAGCCTATAGAAATTCAGACAGTGAGTAAGGTCCCGAACACTATGAACTAGTTTCGACGGATCCCCCGGCTGCCTTTATTTTTTCTTCGGCGGATGAAGAGCATTTGCAAACCTTGACTTTGTAAGATTTTTTTACTTCACCATTGCCAAGCAGTTTAATGGAAATTGCGTTTGAACGGATGATACCAGCCGCTTTAGCGGAATCAAGATCGACAATATCTCCTTCAATCTTTTCCAATTCGCCGACATTCACAAGAGCATACTCTTTCCGAAAGCGAGCGTTGTTGAAGCCTCGACAAGGTAGTTTCCTAAAGAGGGGCATCTGCCCACCTTCAAATCCTGGTCTAAGGGAATAACCCGAGCGAGATTTTGCTCCGTTCTCACCTCGGCAGCATGTTTTGCCTCGTCCATTTCCTTCGCCACGACCGACACGTTTTCGTGCATGGGTAGCGCCCGCTGGTATAGCATGTTCCTTCATTTGAATTACTTTTCGATGTCCGAGGGAATAGTTTCAGTTGAATCGCTAGAATTATCGACGAGTTCAGAAGGGGAGGGGAGAACTGTAGATGAAACCATAGACATGCCTTTGACTTCCTCGCCCCGAATAGAAGAAATAACCTCCGCGGTGCGTAACTGTTGAAGACCTTGAATTGTAGCAGTAACTACGGCCAAGTGGTTGTTGGAGCCCATGGATTTGGAAAGGATGTTTTTAATTCCAACTGCCTCCAGCACGGCTCGAACTCCGCCACCTGCAATAATACCCGTACCAGGTCTAGCCGGTCGTAAAAACACTCTCCCGCCATCAGCTTTCCCGTGAACTTGGTGAGGGATGGTATCCCCGCACAAGAAATACAATTTCATGGCTTTACGAGCTTGATCAGTTCCCTTGCGTATCGCATCGGGAACCATCTGGGCTTTACCATAGCCATAGCCAACTCGGCCGTTTTGATCACCGACGACAACAAGTGCGGCAAAGCTGAAGCGTCGCCCACCTTTCACTACCTTGGAGCAACGGTTAATGTGCACTACTTTTTCAAAGAATTCCGATTCTTCCTCTTCGGGAACAGGTTTTCTTCGACGTTGAGAAAATCTTGGCTGGATACTCATTTCAAGCGTTCGCAATAAAGGGTTAAAATACTATTCCCGCGTCTCGGACAACTTCCGCAAAAGCCTTAACGCAGCCATGATATTTACGACCAGCACGATCAAATACCACAGTCGTAACACCTGCAGCCTTTGCTCTTTCGGCAAAAACTTTGCCCAATTTCGCTGATCCATCAAGATTGGGCAAAACGCCAACCATGTCGTTAGCGTTCGTAGAAGAAGCAACTAGGGTTCTAGCGACAGAATCATCTATGCACTGCACATGTATGTTTTTATTGGTAAAACATATGGTCAACCGAGGTCTTTCGGCAGTGCCGTGAACCTTCTTTCGAATTCGCCAGCGACGCTTCTGTCTCAATTCTCTTTTCTTAGAAAGTTTCATGTCTTCAAATGCCCTTAAGTATGTCTAGGCTGATTTTTTACCTTCCTTGCGTCGTACGAACTCTCCAACAATTCGCACTCCCTTGCCTTTGTAAGGTTCAACCGGGTAGTAACTCTTGATGTCGGCAGTTACCTGACCCACCTTTTGCTTGTCGGGGCCTTCGACGTGTATTTTCACATTGTCGGAAACGGTAACGGTTACACCGTCAGGTATCGGATACTCGATGGGATGGGAGTAGCCTAACTCAAGGTCGACAAGGTTGCCTTTAACGGCGGCCCTAAAGCCCACGCCTTCTATAAGCAAATCCTTGGAATAAGAGTTAACCACTCCATCCACCATATTCGATATGATTGAACGGACTGTTCCATGCATTGCCCTAGCAGGTCGAGTATCGTCGGTCGGAGTAACCGAAACTACATTATCCTCCACTGCAATTTGTGCCAGCTTGGAAAAATGCTTTTCTAGTTTCCCCTTAGGTCCGGAAACATTTACGAGGTTATCCTGAACGGATACTTCAACGCCTGAAGGGATGTTTATTGGCAACTTGCCTATCCTGCTCATTTCTTAATTGTCCTTTGATTCATTAAAGAGAGTGGGGGTGGAGTTTACCAGACATTACAAAGAATTTCCCCGCCAACCTTTTGTCGGCGTGCCGAAGAATCATCAAGCAAGCCCTTTGGCGTACTCAGGATCGAAATCCCCAACCCGTCAAGAACCCGGGGAATTTCTCTGTAACCGCAATAAGAGCGAAGACCTGGTGTGCTTGCTCGTGAAATTCCTTTGATAGCATGGTTTCCCTCTACGTACTTGAGTTGAAGCTGAATACTTTTCCGGCCATTGGCATCAATCCCTTCACCGAAATTTTCAACAAAACCGCGCTCCTTAAGAATACGGGCAATTCCCTCCCGTAATTTTGAATGTGGATAGTCGCAAGATTCCTTGCCTACGCTGCCGGCATTGCGAATAACAGTTATAAAATCACCTATGGCATCATGGATTGACATCTTTGTTGTCTCTTGGTTGGGATTAACAATACTTACCACGAAGCCTTGATCACGCCTGGTAACTTGCCTTGCAAAGCCATCTCGCGAAATGTGATGCGAGAAAGACCAAATTTCCGGATGAAGGCACGCGGTCTCCCCGTAGACGAACATCTTCTAGAGACACGAACGGGAGACGAATTACGCGGAAGTTTGGCTAATTTTGACTGGGCGGCATATAAATCCTCCACATCAGTCTCGGGGTTCGTCATTATGGCCTTGAGGGCTGCTCGCTTGGCAGCGTAACGCTCAACCAAACGAATACGCTTATTGTTGCGAGCAATGGTAGATTTTTTTGCCATAATTATTTAGGGATAATTGTAATGAAAAATTTATGCGGCAGCATCTTCCTGATTTTTTTGATCGGAAGAAGTCTTGCGAAACGGCATCCCAAGATGTGAAAGTAGTTCATGGCCCTCTTTGTCGGTCACGGCAGAAGTTACAATGCTGATGTCGAGGCCAATGTTAGTACGCTGACGCTCGACATTGATTTCGGGAAAAATACTATGATCAGTGATCCCGAGAGTGTAATTGCCATGGCCATCAAGCCGTGATGATACGCCTCTGAAGTCTCGGATATTGGGCAATGAAATAGCGAGCAGTCTAAAGAGAAAATCCCACATTATTTCTCCTCGCAAGGTAACCATCAGTCCAACGGGCATCCCTTGACGAACCTTGAAATTGGAAACACTAATGCGAGCCTTGCATATCACAGGAGATTGTCCGGCAATGGAAGCAAAGTCCTTCCGTAAGTCTTCCAAGCCAGCCTTGTCCATCTCATCACCAAAACCAGTGTTCAGGACAACCTTAAGTACTTTGGGCACTTGATGGATATTCTTATACCCAAGCTCCTTCATCAAAGCTGGGACAACTTGTTCTAAATATTGTTTATGTAGAAATGCTTGGCTCATGTCTAGAAGTGAAAAAATCTATGAAGTTCGACTTGCCACTCGCTCAGTGTGGCGAGATGAAAGCATCACGTTGGAATAATGCAGAGAGGCTTCTCTTTCTACAATTGAACCCTCGGGGTTATCCTGGGTCTTGCGCTCGTGATGCTTCACAAGATTAACGCCTTCTACTATGATGCGATTCTTCGCTCGAAGAACTTCGAGAACTTTACCTTTTTTGTCCTTATGTTCTCCGGCAATCACGGTAACTTCATCTCCTCTTTTAATCATTTTTGCCATGATCAAAGAACCTCCGGAGCGAGAGAAATGATTTTCATAAATTTAGAACGCAGTTCACGAGCAACGGGGCCGAAGATTCGAGTGCCGCTAGGAACTCCATCGTTGCCAACTAATACTACGGCATTTTCATCGAATCGAATGTAACTGCCATCGGGTCGACGGATCGGGGCTCTGGTGCGAACTACAACAGCTCTCACAACCGAACCTTTCTTGACAGTTGAATCGGTAGAACTTTCTTTGATGTGGCAAACGATTACATCGCCCACGCTTGCCGTTTTTTTGTTCTGTCCAAGCCTTCTAATCATACGAGCTTTCTTTGCTCCCGTATTATCGGCGACCTCCACGCGACTAAGTAATTGAATCATGTCAGTAAGAAATAGATTAGGCGGTGGCAGCGGCCGGGGCGCGATGCACGATGGAAACCACTCGCCAACGCTTAAGCTTACTCAGAGGACGGGTCGCCATAATGCGAACGCGGTCGCCAACGCCAGCTTGGTTTTCTTCGTCGTGAGCATGTACTGTAGTTTTTCGGCGGATTTCCTTCTTGTACAGAGGATGAGGCACTTTGTATTCGTAAACCACCTTGAGCGACTTGTCACCAGTCTTGGAACGCACGATGCCGAGAAGCTCCTTGCGATTGTTACGTGTTTGGCTTTCACTCATGGTATAAATAGATTAGGCATTATCAGGGATTGCTTCGGCAGCGAATTTTTCGGCCAAGATAGTATTGATTCTAGCCCGTTCTCGGCGCAAAGAGCAAAGCATGTGAGGTTTTTCCACCTGCCCAGTCTGCTTTCTTAGTCTTAGATTCATTAACTCTTCTCCTATATCCCGAAACTTCTTTTCAAGTTCCAGAGTGCTGAGCTTTCTTATTTCGGCGACCTTCATGACAATTAAATCTTAAGAAAAATCAAAAGCTTTGTACGCGGGAAACGAGACGACAGCGAAAGGGCAGTTTAGCGTCGGCGAGACTAAGAGCTTGTCGGGCGATGGTGAGTGAACATCCGGCAACTTCAAACAAAACATGACCCGGACGAATGACCGCCACCCAATGATCGACGGGGCCTTTGCCCTTTCCTTGGCGAGTTTCGGCAGGTTTTTTTGTGACCGACTTGTGAGGGAAAACGCGAATCCACACCTTGCCCTTACGCTTAAGGTGCCGATTGACAGCAACACGTGCCGCCTCAATTTGGTTAGAGGTCATACGACCACGAGTAAGTGATTGTATCCCATACTCTCCAAAAGCAACAGTAGTTCCTCGAGTAGCATTACCACGAATTCTGCCTCTATGTATTTTGCGATACTTTGTTCGTGCTGGAAGAAGCTTGGACATGGTGAATAATAAAGATTAAAAATTATAAGTCGAATTAGAAAATGCGATCTTCATCCTTAAGACAAATCCAACATTTTATCCCAATTATGCCATAAACAGTGTGTGCCTCAATAAAACCATAGTCGATATTTTCTCGTAAGGTATGAAGGGGAACGCGACCCTCTCTTTGTTTCTCAGTTCGAGCGATGTCTGTTCCACCTAATCGACCAGCGCATTGAATTCGAATTCCCTCCGCGCCCATAGACATGGTTGTCTGCACGGCCTTCTTCATCGCACGCCTGAAAGCTATCCGACGCTCCAATTGAAGTGCCACGTTTTCGGCAACCAAGGACGCAACGAGATCAGGTTTTTTTACTTCCTGAATTTCCAAGCGGACCTCTTTTCCAATCCTTTTGTTTAATTCGTCACGAAGTCCGTCAAGCTCTTGCCCTTTGCGACCAATGACAATACCAGGTCGAGCAGTCCAAATAGTAACACGAGTTCTAGTGGACGCACGTTCGATAACGACCCTCGGAACGGATGCAAAGCGCAGTTTCTTATCGAGATATTCCCTTATGCAAATGTCTTCGTTGATAAATTTAGCGTAGTCGCCTTTGTTGGCATACCATCGCGCACTCCAGTTGCGCCGCACTCCAAGTCGAAAACCAATCGGATTTACTTTTTGTCCCATAGCTTTAGGCGTTGTCGGAAAGTATGATGCGGAAATGACTCATGCGCTTCTTGTAAGGGTGGGCCGAACCGCGAGCACAGGGTCTAAAACGACGCAAGGAAGGTCCTTCCTCAACAATTGCCTCGCGGATAATCAAATTGTCAGCGGCTAAATTTGCATTGTTTTCAGCATTAGCCATAGCGGACCGCAACGTTTTAACGAGCATGCGAGCAGCTTTTCGAGGAATAAACTTGAGCAACTCCACTCCTTCGCCAGCCGTACGACCAGGCAAAACACGAGCCACTTCCCTCGCCTTTTTGGGAGAGATACGTAAATATTTAGTGTAAGCCTTAACTTCCATGGTCACTTTTGGGTGTGGGGGTTATGACTCCGGAAGGTACGAGTGGCAGAAAATTCACCCAATTTATGGCCAACCATGTTTTCAGTAACATATACGGTAAGGAAATTCTTTCCATTGTGCACGGCCAAATTAAGTCCAACGAAATCAGGAGTGATTGTCGACCGACGAGACCAAGTCTTAATAGGTTTACGGTCGTCAGACTCCTGAGCCCTTCGAACCTTTCTCTCTAAACTTGGTTCAACAAAATAACCTTTTTTAATCGAGCGTGACATGAACTTATATCGGTTAAAGGGTAAGTTTACCTCATCTTACGCCCGTTGCAACGGACGAGAATCTGTGAATTTGATGATTTGGACTTCTTTCGAGTCGGGAAGCCTTTTGACAGTTGACCCCATGGGGACGAGGGATGCCCGCCGCCTGAAGTTTTTCCTTCACCGCCACCCATAGGGTGGTCAACGGGATTCATCGCAACCCCTCTAACACGGGGCCGACGACCTTTCCAGCGATTTCGACCTGCCTTGCCTATAGTGGTATTTTGATGTTCGGAATTTCCAACTACGCCCACGGTGGCACGGCAACGGGATTTAACTATACGAACTTCTCCGCTAGGCATTTTTAAAGTAGCATGAAGGTCATCAATCGCCATAATTCGCACTCCAACTCCAGCGGAACGGGCTATTTTAGCGCCAGAGCCAGCTAGAAGCTCGACGCAGTGTACTCTAGTGCCAATTGGAATAAAAGAAATTGGCATGGAGTTCCCAGGCTTAAAATCAATTTGGCCATTTGAACTGAAAAGCGTATCGCCGACTTCAACTCCTGAGGGTGACGGTATGTAGCTTAAAGTTCCATCTTCGTATTTGAGAAGAGCGATGTGGGATGTTCGGTTTGGATCATATTCAATAGCTTCGACCGTAGCCGGGACATCGATGATCTGCCGGCGGAAGTCGATAGTGCGATAAAGCCTTTTGTGCCCACCGCCTCGACGCCGGGAAGTAATGCGTCCATAACTGTTACGACCCTTTTTACGATGATGACCTTTCGTTAAGGAACGCTCTGGGCGCTTGTCCGTAACCTCGGCTTTGTTGCGTGTATAAAAACGCGTCGAGGGAGTTACCGGTTTATGGTGTATTATAGCCATTATAAAAAAATTGTTGTGCGACTAGGCCCCAAAGTCTATCGCGTCGCCTTGCTTAAGGGTGACGATTGCTTTCTTCATGCCGCCCTTAGAACCAAGACGGTTGCGACGAGTCCGGTCACGCTTAAGTTTTGGTTTCTGGTTTATGATATTCACCTTTGTCACCGTGACGCCAAAGGTTCGTTCAACCGATTCGGAAACATTAGTCTTGGATGCTGCCGAGTGCACTTTAAACAGATATTTATTACTAGCTGAAAGCAATGTGGCTTTTTCAGTAAGCAATGCTTCTAGAAGAATTTCTGCAGGTTCGCTCACTTGGATGCATCCTCCTTTCCTACTTTAGCCAATAAAACCTCGAGACCACTGACACTAAATATCACTTTATCAGCTAAAACTAGATCCAATGGACTCAAGTCTTGGGCTCTAGCCAAAGTTATTCGAGAAACATTGCGAGCGGCATAACCGAAATTATCCTCGAATGCATCATCCACGATGAGAGACCGTCGAGAATCTGGTATAACCTTGTTAATTACTTGAGTAAAATGCTTTGTCTTCGCTTCAGAAACCTTCCACGCCTCTATTAAAGATAACTTGCCCTCGGTAGCTCCGTCAAACAAGGCACGAGCAAGCGCAAGGCGTTTCGTCTTGCGATTAACTTTCTTATTGTATGAACGAGGTTTAGGACCAAAGACCACACCGCCGCCACGACGCTGGACAGCGTTCTTGTCTCCAACGCGTCCCGCACCCAAACCTTTTTGGCGATGTATTTTCTTTCCGGATCCACGGACTTCGGCACGAGTTTTTGTTGATGCACTTCCTTGGCGTTTGTTCGATCGAATGGCTAAGATTACTTGTCGAAGAGCATCAACGCCTTTGTTTTTTTCAAAATTCATGAAGGACGGATAGTCTCGCTCTCCGTCTTCTGCTCCCTCAACTGTAAAATATGGAAATTTCATTTAACCGAATAAATTAGATCAGGATGCTTTGCGTAATTTCTTGGCCACCCTCACGGTGAGTAAAGAATTCTTGTGCCCGGGAACGCTTCCCTTAAGAAGCATTATGTTTTTTTCTGGGATGATCTTAACAACTTTTAAGTTTTGCGTCGTGCGGCTCTTGTTGCCCATATGACCAGGCATTTTTTTGTTCTTGAATACACGACCAGGCCATTGGCAAAGGCCATAA
>CALBIN010000449.1 GCA_937893275.1 uncultured Opitutia bacterium
GTAGTGACTTCGACCAAGGATGCCGTTTTGAATTGCAACCCCGCCAAGTAAGCGAGACCTAGGCGCAGTTTACGCAGGCAACTATTTCTGGAAAGGCTTCGAGTCGGTCTTCGGAAATCGGTTGTCGACATAGACCGCACTGCCCATAAGAGCCTTGATCGATCCTGTTGAGGGCATTGGTGATTTGTAGCAACTGATTCTTTTTCCGTCGCCGTAGTTCCATTGCCATTTGTTGGTTTTGCATGGCGTCCATTCTCGAGAGGCGGCCAATCGAGGTATCCAATTCGACTACGCCGGCGGATTCCTTGCTGGAGGTCAAGTACGCCTTGATTTCTTCGGCAAGGGACTCCAAGGATTCGCGAAAATAGGCAAGTCGTTCGGCGTTCATGGGATGAAGAGTATGGTTTTCGTGGGAAGCGAGTAACTTGGATGGAAGAGGGTGAAAGTAATTGGGCAATGCCTTTGTCGGTTTGTCAACCTCGGTTTCGTCTCACTTCTTTTAAAATGGCGTGGGATGGCAGAACAGTGTTATCAACTCCCTTGTCTCGATACCATTTTGATAGGCAATCCGATGACTTTCCTTTCCGCCTTGATCGTAATTAATCCATAAGCCATCTCTTTTATCGTTCTGATAGCGGACTTCCTGTATTTTCTTATCGATGAATCGGCCGAAGCTTTATGCTAAGCACCCGAACAGGCCATATGGCTTTTACTCCTAGTTCAACTCTAACGTTAAGCCTGTTACTCTATCCGGCATCCTTGAACTTTGGGACGACCATCGACGCAATCTCCCATTGAACTTGCTCCAAGATTCGACTATCTCTTGATTAAGGTATGAGCTTAAGTTTCGAGGAACTGGACTTTCGAGAGACCCCGCTTGGGGATCTGCTGTTGCGTCGTCGTCGTATGCCACAATTCGGTGATCTCGACATCTACGAGGTGAAACTGGGCGACGATTTTCTGATGTCCAGCCTCTTTCATGAGGCGGAGCACCAGTTGTCTAAACTTGGGCTTGGCGTGTTGGAAAAAGACGAGATCGATGTCGTCGTTGGCGGACTTGGCCTTGGTTACACCGCGGTTTCCGCCTTGGAGGATTCGCGTGTCTCGTCCCTTGTCGTAGTCGATTATCTGGAGGCGGTGATCGAGTGGCACCAACAAGGCTTGGTCCCTTTGGGTAAAGTGTTGACCGACGATTCGCGTTGCCGGCTGGTACACGCCGACTTTTTTGCTCTCTCACGCAACCTCGAGACCAGTTTTGATCCAAATGCCCCGGCAAAGAAACATGATGCCATCTTGCTCGACATCGATCACACCCCGACAAACCTATTGAACTGTACGAACGAGCGTTTCTACAGTGAAGAGGGTCTGGGGGAGCTTGCTCGACACTTGTGCCCGGGAGGCGTGTTTGCCCTCTGGGCGGACGGTGAACCCGAAGCCACTTTTACCGAGCATTTGGGCAAGGTGTTCGCTCAGGCGGAAGCTCGCACCATCGAATTTGCCAATCCCTTGCTGGGGGGCACTTCCAAAGGCGCTGTCTATGTGGCCCAAACCAGTTGCTAGGCCCTCAAACTTGGTGGGGTGGGGCGGTGGTCGAGCTCAAGGGGAGGTTTCGCCCGT
Organism: uncultured Opitutia bacterium; assembly: GCA_937893275.1. GTDB lineage: Bacteria > Verrucomicrobiota > Verrucomicrobiia > Opitutales > Seribacteraceae. The sequence goes on from CALBIN010000449.1 coordinate 1,618, forward strand.
ACGATTGGAGTCCTCTATCCCGACACCGTTCTTAATGGTGTAGCGTTTATCGATCGTGCCGTCCTCGTTGTAGTCGATCAGTTCCCCGTTTCCGTTCACGACGTCGGTTACGGGGCACTTTTCGCCATTCGGCTCCCAGACTGTGGCTGATACGAGTTTGCCGAAGTCGCAGTTCTGCACTTTTGATTTCCAGCCGTTCTCGTACCACTCTTCCCATCGTCCGTCCATTTCCCCGTCTTTGATTCGACCCGTCCCCTTTTTTTGTCCATTCGGATACCATGTGGACATGATTCCGTGCATCACGTCTTTTTCGTAGCGAATCTCCAACTGCTTTCGCCCGTTTTCGTGCCAAGAAGTCCAGGGACCGTCCTTCGCCCCGTCGTTCAGGTATCCCAATCTCTTAAGTTGCCCGTTGTCGTGGGTTTCCTTCACCCATCCCGAGTACGGTTTTTCGGTATTGGGGATGCACAACACCAACAGGCCCTTTACTCTCTTTGCTTCCACCGTACTGAGGTCGATCGCTTGCGATGCGATTTCCTCGAACACGTCGGGGTCCTCCAGGTCGGGCTTTTGGCAACCTGCCAGCGACGACGACAGGCAAAGAATCGTGAGGAGACCTTTCATGTGCCATCCATCCTATGATTCGCATTCGCGCGGTCAAGCGTAGCGGACGCTCTCCCGAAACAACGATTGGACCCCACCTAAGCCATTGACCCGCATCGCCGTTTCTCCAGTAATGCTCTAGATGAAAACTGTCCTCATATTTTCGACTATCTTTATTTTCGGAGCCATTCAACATGTATCCGCCGAAGTCCTGTTCGACGGCAAGAACTTGGATCGCTTCGAGTTCGCGAAAGGCTCGTGGGAAATCGAGAAGAACGGTTCCGTCGTCTGTCGCATGCAAGAGCAACAGGACGCCAAGGGAAAAACCCGCATCCGGGGCATGGGCTACCTCTGGACCAAGAGGGAATTCGCCGATTTCGAATTGTCCTTGGCCTACAAGCTTTCTTCCGGAGCCAACTCCGGCGTTTTCTACCGTACCGACAAGGGCAACCCCGTGCAGGGAGGTTTCGAGATTCAGCTCATGGACAACGAAGGCTTTCAAAAGAAAGCGAAAAAGAAACTGCCGCCGCGCAAGCTAAACGGATCCTTCTACGACGGCGCCGCCCCCGCCAAGGACTTCTCCAAGCCAGTAGGCGAATGGAACACTTTCCGCCTTTTGTGCGACGGTTCCCTCATCACCTGTTACATCAACGGTGGC
>CALBIN010000450.1 GCA_937893275.1 uncultured Opitutia bacterium
CTTGGTCGACGAGGAAAAACTTACTTGGGATACCTCTTTAATCTCCGTCTTGCCCGAGCTCAAGGGCAAGGTTCATCCCGACTATCACGCCGTCACCGTCTGGCAGTTACTCACTCATCGGGCGGGATTGGAAACAAACGCGGCGAACTGGTGGATCCACGGCAAGATGGAGCTGAACAAGCGGCGACTGGCGATCCTCGAGGCAAACCTCAAGGAGGCTCCTGCCCGCAAACAGGGAACGTATCACTATTCCAATTTGGGTTACATGATTGCCGGATGCATGGCGGAGAAGGTCACCGGTTCGACATGGGAATCCTTGATGCGAAAACGCATCTTCGAACCGCTTGGCATGAAGTCGGCTGGCTTTGGTCCTCCGGGCGCCACAGGAAAGACGGAGCAACCGTGGGGGCACGTTCGCTCCGGAGAGGGCTGGCGACCCCGCCAATTCGACAATGCGGAAGCCCTCGGCCCGGCCGGTCGCGTGCACGCATCCTTTGCAGATTGGGCGAAGTTCATCGCCATGCAACTACCCGGCGGCAAGAACCTCGGGCTGAACCGCAAGGCCTTGGATAAATTGATTACGCCCACGGGCAACTACGCCGGTGGTTGGAGAGTGACCAAGCGCCCCTGGGGGAAGGGCACCGTACTGAACCACAGCGGAAGCAACACCATGTGGTACGCACTCGTCTGGGTTGCTCCCCAGTTGGATCGCGCATTTCTAGTGGCAACGAATTCCCGTGACGACAACTCCCATCCCACGTGCGACCAAATGATAGGCAAACTCATTAAAATCGATCAGGGTAATTGAATCATTCGAACTGACAGCTTGGGCGCAGTCTGGTAACCATATTCCTCCATGATTTCATCCCTTCTACAATGAAGCCATTTTCTCGCGTCGCAATCGCTTTTCTGGGCAGTCTGCTTTCCTTGCCGCTGTTCGCTGGTGAGGCGTTGCGTGAAATGATCGTCAGCCATACCGATGAGAAAGGTGTCCTACAGCTCTATCTCATGAAGGAGGACGGTTCGGACAGTCGGCAACTCACCTTTTCCAAGCATGGGTGCCAACAGCCGAGCATCTCGCCCGACGGCAAGAAGTTGGCCTACGTGGAACAGGTGGACCATTCGTTGGCCATCCGTGTTTCCGACTCCGACGGCCAAAACGTCCGCACCCTGATCAAGGAAGGCATGAACCTGATTCCCTCCTGGTTCCCTGACTCGGAGCAACTGGTCTGGATGAAGGTGAAGCCCCAGCCGAAGCAAGACCCGGCCCGCAATGCCCAGATTCACGTCGTAAACGTAGCAACGGGGAAGGCTCGCAGGCTCTTCACCGACAAGGAGCAATTAAAGCACAGCAACGCCATGCCGGTGGTTTCACCGCAAGGAGACCGTATCGCATTCATCTCCAACCGGATCGGGGAGATGCGGGTCTGGGTGAGCGCCCTGGATGGAAGTGGGGCCAAACTCGTGTCCAAGCCGGAGAAGGACTATCACGAACAGATCAAGGTGCCGTTCGAGCAAAAGGTGCCCGCTTGGTCGCCGGACGGGAAATGGATCGCCCATTGGGAAGGCGTCGAGATGATTCACATGAGCAAGTTCACCGGAGTTCCCAACCCCCAGCGGGACCAAATGATTGCCCGTACCTTTCATGTCTGGGTAGTCGGAAGCGACGGCAAGAACCGTCGCAAGGTAGGGCGCGGGGACGACCCCACTTGGTCGCCCGACGGTTTTGTCACGAGAGCGTTTCCCGATCCGAGGAGAGGAGGTCCCGTCGTCATGGTGGGTTCCGCTTCCGGGGACAAGGCATTGCCCATCGTTCCGCCGAGAAGAAACTGGGGCCGCTTCACCTGGATGCCGCTGCCAACCGAGAACAAGGCCAAGCCAAGTGTCCCCGTGGTCGCCTCCTACGAGGGGCGGATCCGCGCGACGGGTTTCGACCGCAATTTCCGCAAGGTCACCGGTCCGACCGAGATGATCATCAAGACGCAGGCCCAATACGAGACCTTCGTGGGCAAGATCCCGAAGCGAACGATCTCCAAGACGAACCCATCTCCGCCCAGCAAGGACCCTTTGCTGAAGAAGCCGCCCATCGACTTCAGCAAACACATGATGCTGGTCGCCGTCCGGGCAAACAGCATGTACGTCACGCCCCAGATCGAGTCCGTCGTCGCTGGCAAGGACGCCTTGCTTGTCAATATTTTGGATTCCGACCTCGGCGAAACCAGGTTTCTCAATCAAATGCAGGGCATCGGCACTTACTTGGCCGTGGTCGTACCCAAGCACAAGGGCTCCATTCAGTTTCTCAGGAAGAAGGGGAAGGCAGTTCCCCGATAAGGGTCATGCGATCTTTTTCTGGTTTCATTTAAGGTCGACCATTGGTGCCGACTGTTTCATGATTTGCACTTGCGGCACCACAATGAAGGATTCAAGCTGGTATCATGCTTTCAAAGACCTTGTGCATATCTTTTCCCGTTCTGTTCCTCGCAAACATCGCTTTGGGGGTCGAGGCCAAGGAAAACGCTGATTGGCCGGTGTATCTTGGAGGCAAGGAGCGCAACTTGTATTCTACCCTGAAGCAGATCAACCGGGACAACGTCTCCAATCTGGAAGTCGCCTGGACATTTGAAACTGGGGACAAGGCGGAGTATCAGGCGAACAACTTGATCGTCGATGGTTTGCTCTATACCCCGACGCCTACGCGCAAGGTGGTGGCGCTGGATGCAGCCACCGGCGAGGTGCGATGGACTTGGGATCCCGCCAAGGACGGTCCCGGCAAAGGGCGTGCCCGGCAGCGGGGCTTGGTCTATTGGGAAAATGAGAAGGGTGCCGAGCGGCGCTTGCTGACCGGGGTGGCGGGAATGCTTTTCGCCTTGGACCCTGCGACCGGCAAGGTGATCAAGGATTTTGGAAAGGAAGGGTCGATCAAGCTTGGTTCGGGCTTGAACACACCCGGCGTGGTCTACAAGGACCTCGTCATCGTGGGTGGCGTGGGTGGCAAGGGTGCGGTGCGGGCCTACGACGTGCGCACGGGAGCCCAACGCTGGATTTTTCACCTGATTCCTCGTCCGGGTGAAGTGGGCTACGACACTTGGCCCAAGGACGCCCACAAGACAGCCACCGGCCTGATGCCCTGGTGCGGTCAATCGCTCGATGAGAAACGGGGCATCGTCTATGTCGCGACGAAGACCGCCGAACCCGACTTCTACGGTGGGCGGCGGCATGGAGAGAACCTGTTCGCCAACTGTGTGCTTGCCTTGGATGCGGCGACTGGAAAACGCATCTGGCACTTCCAGATCGTGCATCACGACCTGTTGGACAAGGACCTGCCTTGTCCGCCGATTTTGCTGACCGTGACCCACAAAGGGAAAAAGATCGATGCGGTGGCCCAAGGCACAAAGCACGGCCTGTTGTTCGTCTTCAATCGTGTAACCGGAGAACCTCTTTGGCCGATCGAGGAACGCCCGGTTCAGGCCTCCGACCTGGAGGGCGAAAAGGCCTGGCCGACCCAACCGTTCCCGACCAAGCCGCCGCCATTGATGCGCCAGAAGTATACCGAGGCGGATGCCTCCAACATTTCACCACAGACCCACCAGCTCACGTTGGACCGCATCAAGGCATCGCCCAACTTCGGGCCCTTTCCTGCCCCCAGCCTGAATGAAACGATCATGTTTCCGGGCTACGACGGCGGAATGGAATGGGGCGGTGGTGCCGCCGATCCGGATGGCATCTACTACGTCAATATCAACGAAATGCCTTGGTTGTTTCAGATGATCGAGACCCGCAAGTCCGATGGCTCCAAGCTGGTTCGCGGCGAGCGTGACTACTTGATCTTTTGCGGCGCTTGCCACGGATTGGACCGCAAAGGGAACCTGCAGGCGGGCTTTCCGCCCTTGCTTGGCATCGGCGAGCGAAAGACCCGGGCCGAAATCGAGTTGATCACCCGGCAGGGCGGTGGTCGCATGCCCGGTTACGCGGTCATGCCGGATGGCAAGCGCAAGGCCATCCTCGACTACGTATTGAACTACAAGGCGCCCAGCGCCTCCCGGCCGGAACCGGGAGCCCCTGCCCCGAAGGCGAACAAAAAACAACCACCGTCCTATGCCTTCGGGGGCTTCCGCCGCTGGCTGGACGACGAAGGCTACCCCGCCATCAAACCACCTTGGGGCACTTTGAACGCGGTGGACCTGAGCACGGGCGAAATCAAGTGGAAGGTGATCCTCGGCGAGTACCCCGAGTTGACTGCCCGGGGCATACCGCCGACGGGAACTGAAAATTACGGCGGCCCCTTGGTGACCGCATCCGGCTTGATCTTCATCGGGGCGACGGCGGACGAAACCTTCCGTGTCTTCGACAAGGAGAACGGCAAAACGCTCTTCAAGACGAAGTTGCCCTTCAGTGGCAACGCCACGCCCAGCACCTACATGGTGAACGGCCGGCAATACGTGGTGATCTCCGCAGGCGGCGGGAAATCCGGTCGGCCAAAAGGCGGCAGCTTGGTGGCCTTTGCCTTGCCGGAGTGATTATTCGTAGAAGGAAACGAGGCCGTTCTCACCGATCTTCTTGCTGATCGTCTTGCCGTTGAACTTGTACTTCAGCACCAGCACCTTGGTTGTGCCGCCAGCTGGGTCGCGACCCGCAAAGGTATTGGTAATGTCAAATTCGTATTCCCGGGCGTCAAGGTATTGCTTAATGTTCTTGCTGACGTCCATGCTCCTCTTGGCGTTTCCTTCCACCCCGTAGATCGCGCTGATGATCTCGATATCCAGTTTTTTCGTCGACTTGGGTCTTTTGTAAACCGGGTGCCGGTTGTTTCCTTGGGAGACGAAGTAGGCCACGAGGTCCTTCAGTTCATCCGCATTCATCGAGTTGGCCAAGCCGGGAGGCATCATGGAAAGCTTAGAGGGTTTCTTGGAGGCGACCTCCGCTTTGCTGACCCTCTTTAGCTTCAAGGGCTCGAGTCCGGACTGGACGAGGGAATAGGCATCTTTCTCATCCACCACGATGCGTCCCATGACCACCGAACCATCCTTCATCTTCAGTTCATGCTGCTCGAACTGGTCGGATACCACCAAGTTGGGCTGCAAGGTGGATTCGAGGATCGACTTGTAGTCGCTCCGCTTGGCCAGGTTCGTTAAGTCGGGGCCTATCCCGCCGCCTTCGGTTCCAAAGCGATGGCAGGCCACGCAGAGCCCGGCCGAGAACATTTTCTTGCCATTCGCTAGGCTCCGTCCGACAAGCGGTTCCTCCTTGAGCATTTTCAAGGCGTCATCGACAGTCCAGACTACGCCGGGGCCCTTTGCCTTGGGCAAGTTGGAGATATCGATGCTCTTGATGTCTCCCATCAGGTATTGCAGAGAAGGCCTGTCCTTTTCGGGTACGGAAGCGATGGCGGAATCCCTGATCTTTTGGATATAGCCGGTGAACATGTTGCCGCCCTTCTTGCTCATCAGAGTCTTCAATTCGGCGAGGTAGACTTTACGGAGATCCATGGTCCAACCCTCCTGAACGTCCTTTAGGCAAAAGAGAAAATGAATGTTGAGGATATTGGGGTTGGATTCCATCGAGCTCAGGATGCGTCCGCCATAGCCACCGTTGCGCTTCATGACCTCGGCGTCGAAGTCAGGCACCTTGGCTTTGGTGGTCTGCAAGAGAGCGACGGTCTTTTCCACCACCGAAGAATGCTGGAGGTAACTGAGCACCCGGCAGAGTTCCTCGTTCAGGTTGTCGTCCTTGGCCGGGAAGTGCGGGTCCAGTTGCTCGCCGATGGCTTCGACTTGGTCGGCTTCCGGCATGCCGCCACGGCTCATGATGACGCCGTAGGTGCGCAAGAGGGCGAGCTTGCCCAATTTGTCGAGCTTGTCGAAATCGACCTTCAGGAGGCGCTTCACGCTCGGAGCGAGGCTGCCATCGAGGTCACTGCGGGCGAGGCCGAGCAGGGCATGGATGGCGGCGAGGTCGTTCTTTTCAGAGTAGGCTTTGTCGGCCCAGGTCTTGGGATCCTGCCACTCGATCGCTATGCGGGCGGCGTAGCGGAGATGATAGTCGTCACTGTTCAGGTAAGGCCATGCGATATCCACTCCCTCAATATTTGGGTCAGGGTGACCGTGGAAGGCTTCCAGCATGTGGCGCGCCTTGCGGGCCTTGGCGTGGGAACTCGTGGTATCAAGCTTGGAGAGCGAGGTGTCCGCTTTTCCCTTGTAGGACACGCGGTAAAGAGAGGATTGCCCACCGCGTCCACCGACGCAAAAATACATGTTGCCGTCCGGGCCGACGTCGACGTCGGTGAGGGCCAGCGATCCCTTGGTGTTGGAGATGAACTCGCGCTTTTCACCAACGTAGGATGAGCCGTTTGGCGTCAGGTGGATGGAGAACATGGTGGCGAAGGTCCAGTCGCAGATGAAGAGGGCGTCGCGGTAATGGGTGGGAAATTTCGTGTTGGTTCCCGCGATTACGCCGGTGGGGCAACCGGGTCCGACGTCGACCACCGAACCAACGGTGTCGGGGAAGTATTTCCGCCACTTCTTGGAGGTCGCTCGCCAACCGCTTTCACCTCCGGAGACGCCGTGGTTGACACGGGTGGGGCGATACCAAGGAGCACCGATGTCCCATTCCATGTCGGCATCGTAGACAAAGAGTTCGCCGTCGCGGTTCAAGGCAAAGTCGACTGGGTTGCGGTAGCCCATGTTCAAGAGTTCACGTTCCTTGCCGTCAGGGCTGACCTTGAGTACCCAACCTCCGGGTGCTTTCCCATTTCCATTGTGCCCGTAGGCGTAATTTTGCAGGAGGTAGTCGTCCTTCCAGTTATCCCGGATGCGGGTCTTCTGGTATTTCGGGGGTTGAGTCATGTTTCCCGCTATGACGTAGAGGCTTTTGCCGTCCGGAGAGACCACGATGGAGTGAGGTCCGTGTTCGCCGCCCCCATTCATCGGGGCAATGACTTCAGTAGGTCCCAGATCGCCGTTGGGCAGGACTTTGGCCCGACTCAAGACGCGATTGCCCATCATGTAAAGGTGGTCGAAGGCGTAGAGCATACCCCATTGGGAGGACTTTACGTTGAGCTTCTTGATCTTGCTTTCGTCGAAGGTATCGCCCGGCTTTGGAATCTCGATGGAGAAGGTGCCGGCACCTCCCTGATCGGAGACGGCCAAGCGTCCTTTGCCGTCAAAGGCCATCGCTATCCATGAGCCGTACTTTTTCTTGTCTACCTTGTAAACGAGGTCCACCTCGAAACCCGGAGGTACGTTGAGTCCCGTGGAGGGATCCTCAACCGACTTTTCCAGTGGCGGCAACTGGCTTTGGCCAAAGGCGTTCGCCAAAGAAAGTAACAGAGCAATGAAGGTGTTTTGTAAGATGGTCATTCGTGACTTCTGGGTTGTGTGTTATCGGATGGTCAAAATCAACTAGCGCTCGTTTTGCTCGGCGACCAGTTCTTTCGCGCGCTTTTTTGATTTTCGGGATGAAGGGACTTCTTCAAACTTATCCCTGTTGATGATTCTCCTTTGGGCAAACCATTGCATGTGGGGCTTTCCTCATATGGTGCTGGCGACAAGAACGAATTGCCGAAAAGGTTTCACTTGATCGATTGACATAGCGATCATTCCGTTGAAGACCAACAGCCGACAAGCGGGCGCATCCAAGCTTCCCGTTCGACTCAACGCATGAAGATAGATCGAGGGCTCAGAAGCGCCGCATGGCATTTTGCAATGACTGTTTGGCTCGTGGTTGGTTGCGATCAAGGCCCGACACCCAATCCGACACTGGACTCCGGCCATTCCGAAACTCCAAAGACGAAACGGGAGACAGTCGAATCACCAATCGTTACGGCAGCCCGTAGCCAAGTCGGAAAAACAGTAAGTTATGATCCCTCTTACGTTGGTTTGGCGTATCCAAATGGTGACTTGCCCATTGAAAAGGGGGTTTGTACGGACGTTGTGATTCGAGCTTTGCGGGATGCATCCAAGATAGATCTGCAGAAACTTGTACATGAGGATATGAAAGCTGCCTTTTCCGCATACCCAACAATCTGGGGCCTCAAGAAACCCGACCCGAACATCGATCATCGTCGGGTCCCTAATCTCAAGACCTATTTCAATCGTCGGGGTTGCTCCTTGGTTGTGACTCGGAAAGCGAAGGACTATCTGCCAGGCGACTTAGTCACATGCACGGTGGGCCGTAATTTGGCACATATCATGATAGTGAGCGACAAGAAGACGGCCGCCGGTGTTCCATTCGTAATCCACAATATTGGCGGTGGCGCCAAGGAAGAGAATCGACTGTTCGATTTTCCAATTACTGGCCACTACCGTATCAAGGATTGAACTACAGCCAGATGGCCACGGATTATTGGCTCGAACCAAATTCCGATTAACCGCGCCCCCGGAAGCCCCTACTGGGCAAAGACCTGCTTGAGGAAATCGGTGTTGTTGATTTCCGGTTGCTCGTGCCCTGTGACCGAGACGTGACATTGGATGCCGACTTTTTCGCACTTTTCCTTCAGCAGGCGTCCGAAACCTGCGTGGTGGATGCCGTCGCCCTTTATCACGGGTACGGGAGCTGGCTTGCCATATCGTACCCAGACCGGTGGGTCGTCCTTGGTAACATGAGTAAGGGGGGAGCACTCGATCGAAAGAGCTTTGTATTTGTCCCAGTCCTTCATCAAATGCTCGTGGCTGGTCGCACCCACGGTCTTCCAGATCATGGGATGGCGGATACAGGCTAAGCCGATCTTTTCTTTCAGAAGGAAGGGATCGAGCGTGGTTTGTCCGCCCATGGCCACGGCTCCGCAGACGCGTGAGGATTGGCGAAGGACGGGGTCCTTGCTCTTGGGGTCGGCGAGATCGTCATGGTAGGCGAGCCATAGGCTTGAGGCGGCTCCGGCGGATCCGCCGGTGACGGCGATGCGCTTCGGGTCGAAATTCCATTCCTTTGCCTTGGTTCGCAAGAATTGGATGGCTCTGGCGGCGTCGTGCACGGCGGCGGGCAGAAGTTCAGTGCCAGCCAGACGGTAGTCGATCGAGGCATAGCTATAACCATGTCTCTGGGTGGAAACGCTGGTTTCGTTTTTCTTGCCCCCGAGCCAGCCCCCGCCGTGGATATGAACGAGCAGCGGAGTGGGTTCCTTGGACTCGATCTTCCAAAAATTGAGCTTCATGTCCTTGTGTGCCCCATAGGCAACGTGCTTGTGAGTCGGCTCGATCTTCTGGGCGCCGAGCGGCGTAAATAGTAAAAGGGCGAGGAATGGGGTAATGAATTTAGTCTGCATGGTTTCTTTATCCTTCTTTCCCTAATCCAAGTAAATCAAATCCGACTCGAAATCGTAATCTTTGAATTCAGCCCCCAGAATATCTCGTTCGCTGGGAAAGGCTCGCGGGTTGATTTCCACTATGGAAGTTTCTTTGATCGCATGACCAGCATTCGTGAGCCAACGCTTAGCCCGCTTGACTTGATCGGCTTGGGAGCTTTCAAGTGAGTCCACTCCCCTCTTGTTCTTCACTGGGGAGAATTCTTCCAGGCGATCCGCTTCCAAAATCAAGGGGTTCTTGGCCAAGGGTAAGGCATCGAAGACGAAGGTCTCGAACTTGACCGCATTGGGTTCCTCGGGAGTGGTCAGCTCTCCAGCTTCGTCGAGGTGGGCGACTTTTTTTTCCGCCCGGTGGTAGGGGAGCTTGATCTCCCCGCTGGCGAATTGCTCGATGAAGTCACGGCGCAGCACATGAATGGCCGGACTACCGGCCCGATACCTGATCCGCCCGTCCCCCTCTTTCTCCAAAGCCTTTTCCTCGGGCAGGTCCGAATACTCGATGATGGTGACACGATCGCCAATGGAAACGAAGTTGCCGAGTTTCTCAAAGGGTCCTGTCTTCGTTAACGAGCGATTGGACATGTCCGATTTTTGGAGGTCATGAAGACCGATGAAAAGCGGGTTGATGACGCTGACCAAGGGGTTGTCCACTTGAAAATAGGAGAGATGTTCAATGTCTCGACTTGCCATGTCGGCAATAGAGCCAGAATCAATAAGGGCCTTGAGGGATCCGCCGTGTCCATTCGGGGAAAGGGCCAAGCTGTCTTGGCTGGCGAGGAGAAGGTTTCCTTTGAAATCGGTCGCGGGCATTACGCCTTGGGCAAAGAACTTAATATTTTCTCGGCTCAGGCCATAGTAGGCATTTTCTTCGAAATGGGAAACTGTCGCCTCTAAGTTGAGCGGGCTGCACATGACATACCAAGGGATGGCGACTTCGTACTTCTCCGAAATGCCCAAGAGTTGCTCGGCGAAGAGCTGAAAGAGGGGTTTCCCCTTGATTGGGCTGACAGCTAACGTGCCTTTGGGGCCATCGTATCCCAAGCGCGTTCCCTGTCCTCCCGCTACCGTGAAGGCGGCGGTCTTGCCGGCCCGAATGAGTTTTTCCCCATGCACAAAGGCTTGCCCGTACAGTTTTTCCTGTTCCGGGTTTTCCGGGATTAATGGAAAGTAGGAGGCTGGGCCATATTCTTCAGGCAACCCGAATTGATCCTTCTTGAAAATGCATTCGTCTAGAGCGGCCTGCAGTTCGTCCCAATCTAGAGCATTGACTTGCTCGGCCAGCTGAGGGCAGCCTGCAGCCAATTCGTTCATGAGAAGCTTGTTCTTTTCGATAACGTCCATGATCTCGAATATCTTTACCCGCAAGGATTCGAGCTGGCAATTTTCAATCGGTGGCAAATTACGCACCCCATCAGCTATTTGTTTTTCGTCTGCGTTTTTTCTTCTTCAAGCAACTTCTTGAGTTGGGCAAGTTTTTCATCGTTTTCGTAAAGATAGTCCTGCTGTGCCCGGTAGGCGTTGCCACGAGCCTCGACAAGTTTTTTGAATTCGGGATTCTCCTTGAGGCTTTTGCGGGCACGGTTCCTCTTTTCCGTGATGTCCTCGTTGTTTACGAAGAGCTTGGGGTAGTCGCTCTCGAGCTTTTTTTGGGCGGCCTCGGCGAACGCCACAAGTTGACGATAGGCTGGATCGCCTTGGTGTTTTTTGCGGGCCTTTTCCAAGGTAGCCTTTTTGCGGGCATCCGGTTGTTTCTCGATGGAGGGCTCTTTTTCCACTAGAAATTGGTCGAGGGCGCGGTTTGCACGAAAGGTGGTGAAGAGGGTTTCCTTGTAGACGGAGTCTTCTTGGTGAAGCTTTTTGCGTAATTTCTGGATCTTCTTCTGGAAGGCTTTGTGCGAACTGAAGGCTTCCGGGAAGCGTTCGATTTTTTCGGCGTCGTGACGGTCGATCTCCCCAACCAGTTTACGGTACGCGGGATCGTCGAGGTGGAAACGGGCATGCAGGTTGCGCTTGCGGATTTCATGCTCTTCTCGGATGGATTTTTTAACTGGAAAGCGACCTTTTGCTTTTTCGACATGGGCTAGGTTGGCCACGCGGTCTGGGTGGCGTGATGCTTCGAATACCTGGAGATTGTCGAAGGCAGCTCCAGCTTGATCGACCTGCAAGGCGAAATAGGTGCGTTCCTGGTCGATGATGGGATGCTTGGCGTAGACCAAGTGTTCGTAGTCCAAGTGGGCGACAATTTGGTCGCCGATGAACTCGATCGTCATGACGTACCATTTGCCTGGCTTGAAGTCGTAGGCGCATTCATCATGGCGGATGGAGAACCAAGGACCTCGGTCGTCCTGCGCGGTTTGGACGTAAAAATGATCCCGGCGAATGTGGACGACCGTGTTGTAGTGCCCGGAGGCTCCGGTCACGAGGCGAATGTCCTCTGCGTCATCGAAGCGGAACTCGAAGCGGATAACGGCATCCTTGAAATTGGGTTCCTTGTAGAAAAGGCGCTTGTTCTGGCCCGTTACTTCGTTTCGACGCAGGATGCCGTCTTCCACCAACCACTCCTTTTGGAAAAACCAGTTTTCGCTTACTTGTCCCTCGGAGAAATGATCACCGAAACGCAGGTTCTTGGGAGTGGCCAGCAAGGGCCGAGAGGGAATTCTAGCTCCCGTTTGGTCGCGCCAAGCGGTGAGCTTGGTTTGCAGTTCGCGAACACGCTTGGGCTCCTGCCCGGCCAAGTCCTTCTTTTCGGAAGGGTCCTTTGCCAGGTCGAATAACTCGAACTTCTCCGGCCTTGCGGGGTCGAAGTACTCGATCAGTTTCCAGTCGCCCTCGCGTATGGCACCACCAGAAACACCGCCCAGAAAGTGGGGCTTGTCCAGGGGGTAATGCCAATGGAGGGCCTTACGCTTGGGGGCAACCTCGGGGTTCTTCCAGGTAGCGAGAGTGGATACGCCGTCCAATGTTTGGACGGGATCGGGCTGGATGCCGGCTGCCTCGATCAGGGTGGGGTAGAAATCGTGGTTGACGACAGGTTGGGAGCAGATCTTGCCTGCGGGCACCTTTCCCTTGGCCCAACGGACGATGAGTGGCACCCGAATGCCACCCTCGTAGAGTTGGCTTTTACCGCCTCGCAAAGGGGCGTTGGAGGTGACCTTTAATTCGCCGCCATTGTCGCTGGAGAAGATGAATATGGTATTTTCGGCTAATCCCAGCTCGTCCAGTTTCTTGGCCAACAGGCCGATGCCGTCGTCGATGCTCTCGAGCATGGCGGCAAGGTGGGGGTTGTGGTGACTGGCCCAATGGTTGCCCGTGTCTCCTTTGAGGCCAGCGTCCTGGCACAGGTAGCACCGGTCGCGCTCACTGGGACCGGGTGGGTGCTTGTTGCGGTACTTCTCGACCAAGTCCGGACGGCCGTTGAGGATGGAGTGAGGCGCGTAGTGGCTGAGATAAAGAAAGAAAGGCTTGTTCTTGTTTCTTTCGACGAATTCGACTGCTTCCAGATTCAGGCGGTCAGTAAGGTACTCCTTGTCGCCGAGGCGGTTCTCGGTGAGGTCGAGCCAGCGGATAGGCTGGGTGCGAAAGACATAAGGCCAGAAATTCGCTCCGTTGCCGACGCCCTTGACCTCGCTTCCGGTATTCCAGTCAAAGCCGTGGGCAGTCGGCCGGACTTCAAACTTGGCCTTTTGGTATTTGTATCCAGTGAGGTGCCACTTGCCCGCCATGCCAGTGGCGTAGCCGTTGCGTCGCAAGATTTTGGGCAGGGTGACGTGACTAACGGGAAGGGCGTTGGAGGAATTAGGCCTCAGGTAGTCGAGTATGCCGACTCGCGCGGGGTACTGGCCGGTCAAGAGCGCGGCCCGGTAGGGCGAGCAGACGGGAGCTGCTGCGTAGGCGTGTGTAAAGCGAATGCCCTGCTTGGCCAGTTTGTCGAGATGGGGGGTCTCGTGAAAGGTGTTCCCGTAACATCCGAGTTCGGCCCAGCCGAGATCATCGGCGAGAACGAAGATGACGTTGGGCTTGCGGTCTTTGGCAAAAGCAAGGAGTCCGATGTGACACAGGGCGAGCAGGGCCAGGATGGATTTCATCATCATTTAAGAAAAACGGATACGGAAGACTTGGAAGTTTTACCAGCGGATTTAAAAGTGAGGCGGTCACGCTGTGACGCTTCGATCGCCGAGAGGTTGCCACCAAGCAAATTGGGTTTCCCATCGAGTTTTCTTCCCTCCAGCCAAGGTTCGAGCTTTACCTCGAGCGGACAATTCCGGACCTCAATCGTCTTGGTAATTCCACTGGCTTTCTTTTGACGTTCAATCCTAACATTCGTCCAAACAGTTTCCTTTCGCATCGGAATTTCCAACTCCATCCATTCCCAAGCGGTGGGCATGGCGTCCCGAACATGGAAAATCCCTTCCGGCAAGGAGTAGGAGATGCCAGCCAACCCTTCGAGGAAAAGCAGAATCTTGCCGGCGTTAAAATTTGAATATTGGTCCCCGAAGAGGTCTAAGTTTCGACGGTATGCTTCGGGTGCAACTGGGATTTTCCATTCGTCATGATAGTTGTAGTTTTCCAGGTGATTGAGCGTTAATTCCGAAGCAACCTTGGCGAAACCTTGGCGGAACATACCATCCAAGGTAAAGTAGGCGGTATCTGGCGTGTAGCCGAAGTCGAGGTCGGCTTGAGAAGTGAAAGCCTTCATCGAAGGCTTGGCCATGGCCAAGGGAAAGAACTCACCGTAAAAGCCATTCTCCTTGCTGAGAGCCCAAGTATTTATCATCTTCTCGGCATATTCCCGGGGGAAATATTTTGAACGCATGGACCAAAAGGCATTGGTCATCAACATTCCATTCTTGGGACCCATGAAAAAGTTTTCATGACCATTCGCCTCCCACCTTTGATCGAACATCAGTCGAATATGCTGGGAGTCTTGTCGAATAAGATTTTTCCAATGATGGACGTCATTGGAGTGGCCAGTAAGTTCGGCCATTTTTTCAAGGACTTTTACTACTTCAAAATCGTTCATCCCGAACCCGACCAACCTCTTCCAAAATACTTTTTGAAAATATCCAGCGTAGCACTTCCGAAGGAACTCAAGATCACCCGTGTGCTCATAAATTTGCCAGGCACCAAGAACATGCTCGGCTAATTCGGCTCCGTAGGCACCCGAGTGCCAACCGACACCCTTGTTGTCGGCAAGCATAATTAGTCCATTCGGGGTCTCACGGTAGCGTCCGTTTTCTATGAGATGCTTCCATGTCAGAACATTTCCATAGGCATAACTTGGCTTGTCACCCGTCCAAGCCCCAACCTTGATTTGAAAACAGGCGTCGTAACGGTGAATACCAAGGAAATTATTGACCGCCGTCTGGGTGTGATTTTCCATTTCCCAGCCTTTCTGGACATCGATGAAATACATCAAGTAGAGGGACCAAAGATAATAATAGATCTCCTCGAATTTTGGGTCGCTGCATCGAAATTTAGGAATCTCCTCATTCAGTTGCCGATTCGTTTCCGCGGTTTTTGCCGCTTGCATCTGCCGGTCTCTTGAAATGATTTCTCGGGCTGCTTGAAGGGCGTCTTTCGGATCGTCATTCATGGCCCAGGAGACCGTCGTTCCACGAGCATCGCAAGGAACCTCGAAGAGGTACTTTCGTTCCCCGCGACCCCCTTTGGAAAAGGAGATGCTTGAGGAGAAATCACGCGAGCAGGAAAGAGCGGTCGTCATGCCTTGATAAACGATGGGGCCAATTCGTTCGGGGCCACTCGGGTCCGGACGAGATTTCACCTTGCCACCTTCGCTGATGAGAATGGTGTTGACCGACGGTTCATATCGGATTTCCGCAGTTGAGGAAACGCTATGTCGAACTAGAAGGCTGCGACCCTCGAATCGAAGGGCCACGGGTTTGCTCGAGGTGATGATGGAAGCGGCTGCGTCGCTGGCTCCAATGAATTTCTCTTCCCTGATCAGGACGCCCCCTATCTCGTATTCGCATATCATTTTGTCGGGCCGCCAGGTCATGCGGGTGGGAGCCGGATTGCGAAAAAGTTTCCCATCGATTACTACGCTGCCATAGAGCACGCGGGTGTCCTTGTAGAACTCCCAGCCCTTGTAGTCGTTTCCGGTGCCGGTATTCTCACTTCCCTTGAGCTCACTTTCGAGCAAACCCACGCCTCGGCTTCTAAGGTCATGATGAAAAGGGTGCGTTAGTCCGATGGTCTCGTCTTCGACTGGTTTCCAACTGGCGTGAAAACCACCAACGTAATAGCTCAGGTTGCCGGCCAGAAAGCCGTGCTTTCGACCTTGAATCGATTGCCCGAGAAATTCGCAGTAGTTTTTATCGGCTGTGACGGGATCGCAAAAAAGGCAAACTATCAGGCAGGCAAAGATCGCGATACTTCTGGACATTTGACGTTCCAAGTTGGTCCAGTTGATTTAGGGAACGACGAGAATCAATCCTCGAATGCTACCTTGACCTCAAGGATTCCAACTGCCGCATCTTCCTTCGGCATCATTTTGATCCGGATGGCATCGCAGGTGAGGGGGGCGGCCGGGTGCACCACGTTGTACTGGTTGGCCCGGTTGTCATACCTATCAGTGACGTAAAGTTCGAAGGGTTTCCATTCACCCTTGTTGCGCACCTCGAGAGACCATTCCTTGGGAAACTTGACGTCCTGCTGATCCTGCATCCAGTAGACGCCAACGTCCCTTACCTTTCTCGGTTTTGCGAAATGTCCTTCAACCCATTGCTCTTTGCCCAGTTGTGGGCGGCTGGTCCACCTTGGCACTTTTTTCCCGCTGGACCAACGGGGTTCCTTCCCATCTCCAATGGCACTCACGGTGTCGAGATCGGAAGTATGGGAAGCCTTCAGGATCTTGAAGATGCTTCCCTTGGGGAGCTTATGGGGATCGTAAACGGCTAATTCGGGGGTCGTGGGGAACCAGATGATCATCGATCCTGGCTTACGATTGTTCCAAGCATAATAGGGCACGAGAGAAAGGTTGCGTTCTTCCGGTTGTCCGCGTTCCGTCAAGGCATTGGCTTGAGAGATTACATTGATGAAAGAGCCGGCGGGAAGATTGACTCTTGAAAGATCGGCTTTCTTGACGGTGGGCTTCTTGTCCAGAAAAAAGCGTTGGGTGGCGCCGCCGTTATCAACCTCCTCGGCGCACAGAACGAATGGTCCGCGAGTGAAGGCAACACGGTTGTGGTTGTCCTCAACCCGCTTGTCACACTCATTCAAGAGGGTCGGCATGGGCAACTCGAGTACCACCTTGTCCCCTTTCTTCCATTGGCGCTCAAGCAAGACGAACCCGAGCTCAGTCTTGGGGTTAACGGTCTTTCCGTTGACCGAGATTTTCCATTTTGGTTTCGATGGCTTGAGGTAGTGGTAAAGCTTGCCCGGAACGAATTGCTTGCCCGTCCATGTAGGAATACGAAGTCGCAGGCTAAAGGAAGCAGGTTTCTCGGGGTTGAGCGAGACTTCAACCCGTCCCTCGTTCGGGTAATCCGTCTTCTGGGAAATCGCGAGGCTCGTGCCTGCTATGTCCAGTTTCGTGGAGGTTTCGGCATACATCGCGAGGTAGAGGTTCTTGTCGTCGTGGGCATAGGTCATCCCCTGAACTTGGGGAAGCAGGCGGGCCATGTTGCTCGGGCAACATGCGGTTCCGAACCAAGGAGCTCTTCCGGCCGTTCCATGGTTGAAGGGATACTTTCCGTCTGCCTCCAATGGATTGACGTAGAAAAAACGGTTACCCTCGAGGTTGACTGCAGCGAGCACGTTGTTGAGGAGGGAAACCTCAGCCACGTCGAGATACTTGGCATCCTTGTGGACCAGAAACATCCTGAAATTAAAAAGCACGTTGCCAACCGCCGCACAGGTCTCGTTAAAGGCGTCGGCATTGGGGAGAAGGTAGGACGGTCCAAACCCTTCAATTCCATGAACCGCTCCAAGACCTCCGGTGATGTGCATGCGGGTATCCGTTACGTTGCCCCAGATTCTGTGCAGGGCCCGGGTGTATGAATTCTTTTTCTTTAGGTGGGCCAAGTCCGCCATTGCCGAATAAAGGTAAGTTGCCCGGACGGCGTGACCAACCGCCTCGCTTTGTTTCTCCAATGCGGCGTGTTGCTGAGCGTAGGTTGGGGACATGACCCCTTCCCCGTCGGGTAAGTAGGTCTTTCCCCGGATCTCAAGAAACTTCTCGGCCATTTCCAAATAGAGCTTCTTACCAGTTACTTTATATAGCTTGACCAGGGCGAGTTCCATTTCCTGATGCCCGGGAGCCTGCCGGATGGGTTTGCCCCCGTTATACTTGGGGTCGCCAACGAAAAAGACCTGGTTGACGTGCCGGGCATTTCTCTCCGCTACATTGAGCAGTTTGTCTTTGCCAGTGGCTTGGTAATAAGCGATGGCTGCTTCGTAGAGATGGCCCATGTTGTAAAGCTCATGGCTGTGCACAACGAAGGTATAAGGTTCATTACCCATCATGTTCTTGTCCGTGCCGACCCCCGTAGTGTGGGAGGGATAAAGATAACCGTTCGGTTCTTGGGCAGAAGCGATAACGTCGACGATCCGGTCGAACTGGGCTTCCAGTTCTGGGTCGTCCTGCAACTGGGCGAGGTAAGCCGCCCCCTCCATCACCTTGTATAGGTCGGAATCGATAAACCTGTGCGGGCGGTGCCCCTCCACTTTTTTGCCGGCTAGAAAGTCGGCCGCCGCCTGTAAGTGAGCCACACCGGGTTCAGTCTTTTCGAAGGCGAATGGTACGAGTACCTTGCGCTGGGTGATGAGACGCGGGTGCCAAAACTCGCTCGTCATCTCGACTTCGTGAAACGGGACAGGTTCAATGGCATGACCGGAGAGGGAAAAGATCAACGGCGCGAAGCAAAGAAAAAGTAATAGCCTAATTTTCATGATGATGGAGTGTAGCAGAATTAGAATCTAAATATTAAAAATGATTTTGAGAAAGTTCCCCCCTAGAATTTCATCGGAACCGGATGGTGGGGCCAACGGGAATTCGGAAAGCGGAATAGTCGGAATGGAGGTCACCGAAGGAGGGAATTGCCAAAGTGCGTTCCATTTCCCCATTTCTGACAAGTACACTTCGGACGACCCTGACGTTGGGGTTGATGATCGGGGAAAGACCGTCGTAGGCTGCAGAGTCGTGAAAATGATCCCCGTCACCCGCAATAGTGGACATGGTTAGCAGGTACTTGACTCCCTTTTCAAGGGCAATGGGCCGATCGAGTTTCAGGTATCGAAATTCGCCCTCAAGTTCCCCTGATTTACCTGGCGCCATATTCATGCGAGTGAGTTCTTCCGAAGAGCCTTCATCAAGCTTCCAGAGAGCAATCGAATGCGGACTCTGAATGGTTCTTGGGTTTTTGCCCATTCGACTTGGTTGGTCGCGTTGATCCTCGGAGGGAATTCCACGTGCGGACCGTACAGGTTTTTCGCGGTCATGGGCGTCCCACATTCCCAGATGGGTGGCCGTACGGTTTTCCAGAATCTCGAACTCGTAACCGATGGAACCGGTGAGGTCATTTCTCAAGTTGTGCCAGCCATCATCCAAAATTAAGTTTCCATTATCCTCTGCCTCGAGCTCACGGGCATGTCCCTGATTATGAATTTTCAGTAAATCGTGAGACATTTCCTTTGCCTCCTTCTCTGTTTCCGAATTCGAAAAATCTCCATGCTCATGAGGGTTTTCCTTCAGGTCGTACAAGATCACGGACTTCGCGGATCCTCTTGTTCCTCCCATCGTCCATGGGCGGGCAAGCCCTCCCTCGGCAATCAGTTTTTTGGAACCTTTCCTAACAGCGATGGCATCGTTTCCGTAGGGCGGGCCGAGGTGGCAAAAGAAATAGCGGGCCCTTGAATCTTGTTTTTCGGGCACCTCCCAATAGGCAAGCGAATCTAAGCTATCCTGTGCCTCGGAGGGTTTGAGCGGGTCACCCACGAGGTTAGCGAAAGTGGCAAAAAGATCCGTCAGTGAAAATAAGTTGCGGTTGATGCTTCTTCCTTCAAATCGTTCTTTCCAGAAGAGGATGAAGGGTACACGATGTCCGCCTTCCCAGAGCTTGGCCTTTTTTCCCCGCAATCCTCCGCTTTCCTGATTTGGTCCGTTGTTGTCCCCCACGTTCGGTCCGTTGTCACTGGTGAAGATTACCAAAGTGTTGTCGATCAGTTTATGTCCCGGGTGACGGGGATCGTCCGTCTCGCGAAGGGTCTTGAGCAATGCCCCAAAAGCGATGTCGTTTTCCAGTACCATGTCCTCGCGGTCGCCTCCCTTGGAGCCATCAGAGTATCTGCTCTGTCCCTTGATTCGAGTGCCTGCAATGGACTCGGGCACAGCGTAGGGACCAGTTGCGTTTTGCTGTAAATGATTTGCATTAGGGACATAGTAGAGGAAGAAAGGCGTCTGTGCTTTGCTCTGTCTTTTGACGAAACCTGTGGCCTCGCGTAGGTAATCGGGCCCGAGTTGAGCCAAGTTCCAATCAGGTGCGGCAAGGATTCGCCCTTCCCTGCGCTTCATCCCGATCAGTTTCATTTTGGACCGATCTGAAAACATCCACTGGTCGTTGCGCAGGTAAACTCTGGGCTCGGTATCGAGGGGATCCTCAGTGTTTCCGGGAACTCCGAAGAATTCGTCGAAGCCATGGTGGGTAGGCCCGTCCAGAACAGGCTTGGTGAAGTCCACGTCATGAAAATCGAACTCATCGGCCGGAAACCCGTGCCCGTCGTCGAAATCCATCCCGACATGGTATTTGCCGATGGCTGCAGTGGCGTAGCCGTTTCTTTTGAGCATCTCGGGAAGAGTGGTCAAGGCCCGTTGAATCATAGGGCGATTGGGACCGTGGGGAAGCCAACCTTGCTGCTTGAGGTAGGACCGGTGTGAAAGCCTCCCAGTTAGCAGGGAATAACGGGTCGAACTGCACATGGAGGCGGGAGCATGGGCGTCCGTAAAGATCATGCCCTGCTTGGCAAACCTCTCGATATTTGGTGTCTTTAAGGTTTTGGCTATGGGCTTAGCCGAGGGCATGAGCTTGACTCCGAGGTAAGCGCTTGTGTCCCCGATACCCATGTCGTCCGCCATAAATAGAATTACGTTCGGTTTCTTGGGTTGAGCCGATACCGCAACCCAACAGATCGTTAGGGCTAGGGATAAATTGAAGGTAGTCATTGTAGATTAAAGCATCTTTGGGGAGCCCGTTGCGTCACATCCTCGGCATCCACGGTTTTCCCCGCGATGCCCAAAACGAAGGAAAACACCGCCGGTTCGTGTCGAAAGTAGAGCGAGACGAAATCCTCATGTTGAGAGGTAATTG